>NZ_JBHXJK010000019.1:0-1753 GCF_042723255.1 Amycolatopsis thailandensis | reverse complement strand
CGGCGATGCGCTATATCTCCCGGGTCGGGTGATCGGGGCCATCGCGCCGTTCACCGCAGGTGAGGGGGGGCGCCAACGGTTGCCCCCCCCCTAACACGCCCGGTCTATCCCACTGCCAGCAATGGTCCCTCATAGCGAGGCATGCAGTCCTTGTCGTAGACCCGAACCGTCAGCTCCGGCGGCTCCCAAGGTCCGAGGTCGACGTCGATGACGAATGTGTGAGCGACGATGTCAGCTGGGTAGACGACGCCGTTCACGTCTGTGATCTCAAGCCGGGGCACACCGGCGTCGACTGCCCCGAACACGCCCGGCCGATATCCCCAGATGGCGAAACCTCTTTCCACTGTATTCATCTGGTGTCCGCGGGTCTGGATCCCGAAGAGCGTGCGGTCTCCAGGTCGGAACCTGCACACCGCCTCCGCGCCCTCGTCGTTGTAGGCGAGCAGCCGCCCGGCTGGTGAACCCGGCCAGAGCCGCGCACCGGCGCGCCAACCAGCATGTGTCACCTCTGCCACTGAGCCCGAGGACTCCGCTTTCCGATACAGGTCGGCGAAGACCGGCAGCTCCCGCGAATATCGCTCCAGCCTGCGCTGACTGTTGCTCGGCAATCCGAACACCGAACCGTGCTCCTTCAGTTATTCGAGTGATCTTCACTCAAGGATGACGCGCTTGAAAGCCGGTCACAGTGGAGTTTTCCTCCAACTTTTACTGCCCTTCGCGGGATTTCGCGTACGCGCTGAATGTGGACGTCGGCAGAATTGGATAGTTGGACGGGCATATCGCGATCGTGGACTCTCGCGGCGGTGGTGGACACGGCTTGGTAACCATTGCGCTACAAGGAGATTGAAGAGGCATTCATGGTCACAGCGCTGTCTTGTTCACTTCTTGTTCAGTTACTGAAAGTCGTCTGTCCACCGTGGATGCATAGAGTTTGGATCTGGATGGAACATTCTTGTTTCACCGATTCGGTGAAACTTTCCCGGTGGAGGAAATGTATGAAGGCCATGCGGTCCGTAGGCGTGTTCGGCATCGTGGTCAGTGTTGGTCTCACACTCGGTGCTTGCGGATCCGACCCGGCGGCGAAGAAGATCGAGGGCACGACCGCGGCGTCCGGCGCCGAGTGTGGTGGGAAGAGCCCGTTGTCAGCGGAGGGTTCGTCCGCGCAGAAACCTGCTGTCGACGTTTTCGTGCAGCAGTACGCCGCCAAGTGCTCCGGCCAGAAGGTGAACTACAACCCCAGCGGTTCGGGGACCGGCATCAAGCAGTTCAACGCGAACCAGGTCGACTTCGCTGGTTCGGACTCGCCTCTCAAGGATGGCGAGGAGGCCGACAAGGCCAAGGCCCGGTGCGCTTCGGACGCGTGGAACCTCCCGCTGGTCATCGGCCCGGTCGCCGTGGCGTACAAGGTCTCCGGTGTGGACAAGCTGACCCTGACCCCTGAGGTGCTCGCGAGGATTTTCAACGGCGGCATCACCAAGTGGAACGACGCGGCCATCAAGGCGGTCAAGGGCAACGAGGCCGTCAACCTGCCGGACAAGCCGATCCAGGTCATCTCCCGTTCTGAGGATTCGGGTACCACTGACAACTTCCAGAAGTACCTGAAGGCGGCCTCGAAGGGCGCCTGGACCCAGGGCGACGGCAAGAAGTTCGCCGGTGGTGTCGGTAACGGTGCCGAGAAGTCCAACGGTGTGGCCAGCGCGGTCAAGGCCACCGACGGCGCGATCACCTACGTCGAGTCCGCGTTCGCGAAGGA
>NZ_JBHXJK010000018.1:9392-98079 GCF_042723255.1 Amycolatopsis thailandensis | reverse complement strand
ACATGGAACTCGCGTGCTCAGGGACGGGACTCGCGTGCTTGGGGTCGGTAAGCGAGTGTTCCGTCCCCAAGCACGCGAGTTCGCCGTCTGATCACGTGAGTTCCGCCTCCAAGCACGTGTGTTCGCCGTCTGATCACGCGAGTCGCGTCCCCAAGCACACGTGTCGTCCGTCTGATCACGCGTGTCGTCCGTCTGATCACACGTGTCGTCCGTCTGATCACGCGAGTCAGGCGGTCCGGGTCGACTCCGTCCACTTGCGCAGCCGGGGCGGGACACGCTTTTCGAGGCCGTAGTTCTCCAGGTGAGCGCTGAAGACCTCGTCGAAAGCGCGCTGCACGGTCTCGGTGTCCCAAATCGGCCGTTCGAGGATGGGCTGCTTCAGGTACGGCTGCCCCATGACGTGCAGTTGCGGCCCGTTGCAGCGGATCATCTGGCCGGTGATGCCGTCGGATCCGGCACCGAGCAGGAAGAGGACGACCGGCGCGATCCGCGACGGCGTCCGGTCCGGCGGGCAGGACCGCAGCGACCGTTCGGACTTCCACACCATCCGGGTGTGCGCGAGCGGGCAGACCGCGTTCACCCGGATCCCGCTCTCCTCCAGGTCGAGCGCCCAGGAGTAGGTCAGCGAAGCGACGGCGCCCTTGCTGGCGGCGTACACGCCGAGCTTGCGCTGCCCGAGCGAAGCCCCGGACGAGATGTTGACGATCGAGCCCGGGGTACCCCGCGCGACCATGGCCTTGATCGCGGCGAGCCCGGTGTACATGACGCCGAGGACGTTCACCTCGACCAGTTCGCGGGCCTGGTCGACGTCGTCCTCCCACGGCAACGCCTCGTAGTTCAGGCCCGCGTTGTTGACCAGTCCGTCGATGGCGCCGAACTCGGCGAGGCAGAGGTCGACGATCTCCTGCGCCTGTTTCGGATCCGCGACGCTGTGCCCGCTGGCGACCGCTCTGCCGCCGAACCGGCGGATGTTCTCCGCCGTCCGCGCGGCCAGCTCGGCGTCGACGTCGTTGACCACGACGGCTCCGCCCGCCCGCGCCACGTGCACCGCGAACGCCTCGCCGAGGCCCCTCCCGGCCCCGGTCACGACGACGGCCTTGTCGTCGAGCAAACCGTTCATCGCCTTCACCCCTTTGGCCCCGCCGGCCTCCACCTCCAGGCCGGTCTCTACTCAGTGTTGGCCCATTCGGCCCAACCGGAACTCAGGCGGCGGTGAACGGCGTCCGGGCTGCGCCGAGCGAGGGAGGGGCGATCGGCGCGCGGATACCGGCGGGCGAGTCAGTCCGGCGTCACACGCCGGTCAGACGGCGTAGCTCGATCGGCCCAACAGGGGAAGGATTCACCGGTGTTCTGTTCGTCTCCCTGTAGCCGGAGGCATACTGAACGTTGTTCGGCGGGACGACAACTGTGACTCCCTCGTCAGCCACGTAACAAGGCAGGCAAGAATGCGAGGGAGCTAAGTTCACCCGATCGGGGGGAGGTGGTCACGGAGTGAAGACGAACGCGGCGCCGCGGATGACCGCCGCCCTGGCGAACCGCGAGTTCCGCGCGCTCTGGCTCGCCGAGGTGCAGTCCCTCATCGGGGACCAGCTCACCATCGTCGCGCTGGCGATCCTCGTCTACGACCGCACCGGCTCCGCGCTGCTCTCGGCGGTGGTCTACTCCCTGACCTTTCTGCCCGCGCTCGCCGGCGGCCTCGGCCTGTCCCAGCTGGCCGACCGGTACCCCAGACGCACCGTCCTCGTCTACTCGTCGCTGATCCAAGGGGTGCTGATCGCCGTCATGGCGATCCCCGGCACCCCGCTCCCCCTGTTGTGCGGGCTGGTGGTGCTGGCCCGGCTCGCGAACGCGCCCGGCAACGCGGCGCAGAACGCGCTGACCCGCGAGGTCTTCACCGACGACGACCTCTACCTGAAGAGCCAGGACATCCGGGGGATCTCGACCAACACCGCCATGCTGCTCGGCCTGGCGGGCGGCGGGCTGCTGGTGTCACAGGTCGGCGCGAGCTGGGCACTGGCCCTGGACGCCGCGACGTTCCTGCTCAGCGCGGCCGTGGTGCGCTTCGCCGTCTCCCGGCGGGCGGCCGCGTCCGACGGGAACGGCAGCTGGTTCGGCGCGGTGAAGCAGGTCTTCGGCAACCGTCATCTGCGGGTGCTGGTCTGGTTCTCGTGGCTGGTCGGCCTGGCCGTCATCCCCGAAGGCCTCGCCGCGCCGCTCGCCGCCGAGATGGGCGTGGGGAAACAGGCCGTCGGCTGGCTACTGGCGGCGGATCCGCTGGGTTTCGTCATCGGCGCGTTCCTGCTGTCCCGGTTCGTCTCCGCGGAACAACGAAGGAAGCTGCTCGGCGTGCTGGCGGCACTGCCGATGGTCGCGCTGATCGGCTTCGCGCTCAAACCGGGGCTGATCCCGGCCTTGCTCCTGCTGGCCGCGGCGGGTGCCGCGGGGGCGTACCTGATCACGGTGAGCGCCACGTTCATCACCTGGGTGCCGAACGAGCTGCGGGGCGGCGCGGGCGGTGTCTATCGCACGGGGTTGCGGGTGGCTCAGGGAATAGGGGCGGGACTCGGCGGGCTCGCCGCCGATCGGCTCGGGGCCGCGACCTCGGCCATCGCGCTGGCAGGCGTGGTCGGCCTGCTGCTGGCCGTACTGGTCGCGCTCAGCTGGGGGCACATCAACGGATCCAGCCCGGAACCGTTGCTGTCATGAGGAATCCACACTGGACGGCCCCTGAGGCGGCACAGCCGCCTGGTGGGCTCGTACTCGGAAATCCCGACGGAACACTGCTTCGGCACCTGGCTCTTCGGTACATGGGTGAAAAGAAACGACTCTCGATCAGAAGTCACGGCTCGACATGGTCGGACACCTCCTGGGAACCTCGCTGCGAACTAATACCTTGTCCGGGCTCAGAAGTCACGGCTGGACACTATCCGTCACCCCTTCCACTCCACGTCTCGAAAAACATTCAGCTGTCAAGATCAGAAATCACGGGACACGATTGCCACCTCCGGTCCGTGTTCGCGGGCACCCTCGCCGGTGTCGAACAACTGATGCGATGGGATGATACCGGCCGTGGAATACGAACGGTGTATCAGTCGGTACCGGTGAGATTACTCAACCGTGCCCTCCGCGCGGAAAAGAGGTAGCAATTGCCAGCCGAGACCGGCGACGGCCGCCAGCACGGCGACGGCACCGGCGACCTTGACGAGCGAGCGGCGACGGCCGCCGCGGAGAGCGGTGCACCGGTGACCGAACGCGGGCAGGCAAGCCCGGAAGGTGACCAGGCCGAACCGCCGCAGCGCCATCCGTACGATCCCAGGGCATGGGCGCTGTGGCAGCGACCGAAGCGATTCATCGCTTTCCTTTTCGCGATGGAAGCCATCGGAATCGCGATCATGGTCCTGTCGACGATGAATTCCACGAATCCGGGAAAAACAGACTGGGTTCGTTTCGCGATTCTCGCCGTCGGCGCCACGGCACATATTCAGCTCACCCAGCGACAAGAGGAAAGGCGACGTGATCGCAGCCGCACGGTCCTGATCGACCTCACCGCGGTCTGGACATTTCCGGCCGCGGTCATCCTGCCGCTTTCACTGACGCTTTCCATCATCGCACTCGTCCGGATCCAGCATTGGTTCATCGCCCGGCGGCCCGCGCACAACTTCGTGTTCTCGTCGGTCACCCACGGCGTTTCGGTGACCTTGGCTTCGCTCACCTTCGCCGCGTTCGGACCGCATGAATGGGGACGGATTTCCGGCTGGGACACGATCGGCGAATTCGGCGTCCTGATCATCACCGGGATGGTCTTCGAAGCGGTGCAGATCGCCTACATCGGCGGCATCCTCGCGATCGGCTCACCGAAGCGGCCTTCGATGTCGACCGTGCTCGGCAACGCGGCGGACAACCTGCTGGAAGCCATCACGATCGGCCTCGGCGCGGTCACCGCGGTACTGCTGTTGATCATGCCACCGATGGTGATCGTGATGGCCGTGGTGACGGTGGTGTTCAATCGCCTCGCCGAGATCGACCAACTGCAAAACGACGCGCGGACGGACCCGAAAACCGGTGTTCTGAACATGCGCGGATGGTCGGAGTCGGCCGATCGGGCGCTCGGAAGGACCGCCCGTTCGGACGACAACCTGGCACTTCTGATGATTGATCTCGACCACTTCAAGTGGATTAACGACACTTATGGACACCCGGCGGGCGACGACGTCCTGCGCGATGTGGCACAGAAATTGGACGAGGTCACCCGGCCCGCCGACGTCATCGGCCGGTTCGGCGGCGAGGAATTCCTCGTCCTTCTCCCGGATATCGACGAAACGGCGGCGAAACTCGCCGCGGAGCGAGTGCGCAGCGCTATCGCCGAACTGCATATAGTGACTACCGACAAACGGGGCAGCCGGGTCACCATCTCGGGCCGGACCACCTCGATCGGGGCGGCACTGTTCCCTCGTCACGGTGAATCGCTGGAAGAACTCTTGCACGCCTCCGACGCCGCCGTTTACGTCGCCAAGGAGAACGGCCGGAACCAGGTGCGGTTCGCCCAGGACGTGGAACGGACCGCTCCTCCGCCACCCGCACCAGGGGACTGAAGGCCGGCCGCACCCGCCCTGGTCACCCACCCGGGCGAAACCCGGGGGTTATCCGGATGTCGGCCCCGATCGGCGGATGGCACCCTGAACGGCATGCCAGCGACAGCCGAAGCCGACAGCAAGCCTGCCCGGATCCGGCGGCCCTGGTCGACCTCCGGCTGGTTGCTGCTGGTCACGGTGCTGGTGTTCGGCTTCGGCCTGATCGCGTCGCGTCCCGCCTCGCCGCCGGACCTGGGGCCACCGACGGGTGACATCCTCGCCGCGCAGAACGCGGTCGACGCGCTGGTACGGCCGGGCCCGGTCGAGAACGTCATCGCCGAACTGCCCGCCGACTTCACCGCGGTCAGCGGGATCACCCCGGGAGTGATGACCGCGCGCGACGGCACCGTACGCGCCGTCCACACCGACGGCGGCTGCTCGGCGCCCTGGGGCGACGACAACACCAAGTGGGACTACGCGATCCCGTGCAAGGCCCACGACCTGGGCTACGACATCCTCCGCTACGCCGAACGCAAGGGGCACCCGCTCGGCCAGGAGGCCAGGGCGTCGCTCGACGACCGGCTCTCGGCCGACATGCACAACGCCTGCGTCATCAACCCGATGGACTCACGCGGCACCTGTGACGTCGTCGCCTCTCTCTACACCGCCGGTCTCGTCCTCAACTCCTGGCACCAGCGCTGGGGGCCGCCGGTCGGCGACCCGCTCGGGCCGATGATCGTCGGGGTGCTGGTGATCGGCGCGCTGCTGGTGTTCCGCCTCCGCGGCTGGGTCCGCACCCGCCGGACCACCGTCACGCTCCCCCGCGAGCCGGGGCCGGTCGCCCCCGTCGGCCGGTGGGCGCTGCTCGGGGTCGCCGGGGTCGTCCTGATGCTGCTCGGTGAATCCGGCGTCGCGCTCGCGCACTGGGCGGGCGCCCCGGAGCGGTCGTTATGGCCGTTCACCTGGCTCGCGCAGCTCTGCCCGCTGATCTTCTTCGCGGTGGGCCGGATCAACGAGGCAGGCTGGCGGTCGATCCGCGCGACGGGTGGCCGCTATCCGCAGTACCTCGCCGACCGCGCGAGCCCGCTCCTGCGCCCGGCGCTGATCTTCGCCGTCGTCGCGCTGGTCGTCCCGCTCGCGCTGGAGGTGCTGGGGATCCCGACGGGGACCAACGCCACCGTCATGCGGATCGCGCTGCACCCGCTCTGGCTGCTCGGCGTCTTCCTGCTGACCGTCGTCCTCGCGCCGTCGCTGCTGGCGCTGTACCGCCGGACGCGCGCCGTCTCCGTCGCCGGCCTGCTGGCCTTGACCCTGGCGAGCGAGGTCGCGGCGCAATGGTCCGGTTCGGCCGTCCCGCGCTACGCCGAGACGTTGTTCCTCGCCTTGTTCGTCCAGCAGCTGGCGTTCGCCCACGCCGACGGCGTCCGGCTGCCGCGTGGCGTCCTCGTGGCGACGGCGTTCACCGGCGCGGCCGGGCTGGGTCTCGCGGTCGCCGTCCGCGGCGAAGGGCCGATGCTGCTCGGCGGCCCCGGCGCCCCGGCCGCGTTGTCGGGGCCGCCGTGGGGCGTGCTCCTGCTCGGCCTGGTGCAGCTCGCGCTCCTCGGCCTGCTCGCGCGGCCGCTGGCCCGGCTCGGCGAGCGGCCCGCGATCGCCGCCACCGCCCGGCTCGCACTGCGCGCGCCGATGAGCCTCTACCTCGGCTTCCTGTCCGCGATGCTGCTGCTCGTGGCCGTCGTCTACCTGCCAGGCCCGTTCGTGGACGGGCTCAGTTGGCTGGCCCGCCCGAGGGTCCTGCTCGCGCTCGCGCTGCTGGCCGTGCCCGCCGTGCTCGTCTTCTGGTGGTTCGAGCGTCATTCGGGACCTCAGCAGCGCGCGGTCGACGAGCCGGGCCTGCGCGCCGCCGTGTTCTGCCGCGCGGCGGCGACGGTCGGGATGGCGTACGCGATGCTCGGCGTGTTCGGCTTCGCGCTGACCAGGTTCGGGGGCGCGTCGGCCGACGCCGACCTCCTCGGAATCCGGTTCGGGCCGGTCCAGAGCCTGGTCAACCTGTTGCTCGGGGTGTACCTGCTGCACACCGTGCGGAACGGCACCAGCCGGATGACCGGGACCTGGCTGGTCTGTGCGGTCGCGTGCGCGCCGCCGCTGATGAGCGCCCTCGACGGCAAGCACGTCAGCGCCGCCTCGGTCGCGCTGCCGGTCGCGACGATCGTCGTCGCGGTGCTCGCGGCGGCCGCCACGCTGGTCCCGGCCCGCGCCGCCCGGCGCGTCCTGCCCTGATCCAGGCGGCGCTGACCAGGCGTTCTCCGTACCATTGACGGGAAACCGGTGGTGCGTGCCACATCTTCGGGGGGATGTGTAATCCTGCGACAACCCGCAACAGGCACCATGCGTCCCTTGAAGAGACCGTCGACCGGTAACGACCAGAAGGAGCAGACCGCGTGGAGTACCCGCCTCGGAATGGGCATGGGGATCGACGTCCCGCCCGGCCTAGGCAGGACGCGCCCGGACGCGTTCCTTCCCGCCCGGCCCCGCCTCGTGGAGCCCGCCCGGCGCCCGCCCGCCAGGCCGCGGGCCCGCCGCCCCGGCGGCCGGAACCGCGACGCGCCCCGCGGCGGTCGTTCCGCGGCTCCAAGATCGCGCTGGGTCTCGTCTCGCTGCTGGTGATGGGCCTGACAGGGTACGCGTGGGCCGCCATGGACGGCCTGACCTTCGCGAACGTCGGCATCGGCGCCGACGAGGGCGACAAGCCCGCCGACGGCGCCCGCGACATCCTGCTGGTCGGCCTCGACAGCCGCACGGACGCGCAGGGCAACCCGCTCTCCAAGGAGGTACTCGCCCAGCTTCGCGCCGGGCAGGCCGACGGCGAGCTGAACACCGACTCGCTGATCTTCGTGCACATCCCGAACGACGGCTCGAAGGCCGTCGCGATCTCGTTGCCGCGCGACTCCTATGTCGACATCCCCGGCGGCTTCGGCAAGCACAAGATCAACTCCGCGTACGCCAGGGCGATGCTCGACGAGCGCAAGAAGCAGCAGGAGAACGGCGTCTCCGACCCGAAGGAACTCGACCAGAAGGCCAACGAGGCCGGGGCGAAGACCCTGATCAAGACGGTCGAGCAGCTGACCGGCTCGACCATCGACAACTACGCCGCCATCAACCTGCTGGGCTTCAGCGAGATCACCCAGGCCATCGGCGGTGTCGACGTCTGCCTCAACGACGACGTCAACGACCAGTTCTCCGGCGCGAAGTTCACCAAGGGCCCGCACACCATCTCCGGGGTGGAGGCGCTCGGCTTCGTCCGGCAGCGGCACGGGCTGCCGCGCGGCGACCTCGACCGCGTCGTCCGGCAGCAGGTGTTCATGGCCGGGATGGCGCGGAAGGTGCTCTCGGCGGGCACGCTGGCGAACCCGGGCAGGCTCAACGACCTGATCGCGGCCATCAAGAAGTCGGTCGTGCTCAACCAGAACTGGGACATCTTCGGCTTCGCGCAGCAGATGAAGGGCCTCACCGGCGGGCAGCTCGAGTTCCGGACGATCCCGGTCGTCAACATCGAGTACAAGACCCCGAACGACGGTGTCGCCATCCAGGTCGACCCGAAACAGGTCAAGAACTTCGTCCAGGGGCTCGCGGGCCCGCAGCCCGGCGAGCAGCCGCCGCCGTCCGCCGAGTCGCCCAACAAGGCGACCACGGTCGACGTCCGCAACTCCACGACCCGCGACGGGCTCGCGTCGGCGGTGCTGAAGCAGCTCGTCGACAAGGGCTTCACCGCGGGTGACACGGCCACCGCCACCGCGCGCAAGAAGACCGTCGTCTGGGTCGCCAAGGGCCAGAAGGCGGCGGGCCAGGCCGTCGCCGACGAGCTCGGCGGCAACCCGACCGTCCAAGAGGACAAGAGCGTCGAAGCCGGGCACGTGATGGTCTTCCTCGGCTCGGACTTCAAGACGCCGGGCGGTGCGGAGGGCTCCGGTTCCTCGCAGAACGCCGCCGGCTCGTCGGCCGCCGTCCCCCCGCCCGAGCAGTCCGACGAGAAGCCGATCACCGCCGAAGGCGTGCCCTGCGTCAACTGACGCACGCTCCTGACCGGTTTTCTTCACCCGTTCGGCCCAACAAGTCAAAATCGGTATGAAAAGCACCCCCGAAACCGCGTAAGAGCGGGCGACCTGCCGACTTTCATACACGTGAGTGCGCTCGTGCCGCTTTTTGTCACAGGGGGCGAGCCGGTGGAAGAGGGGTCGGGGAGAGTGCTGATCGACGCTGAGAGCTATCAGCGGATACTCGGAGACGAGCTCCGCAAGCTCCGCCGTAAACGTGGCTGGACACGCAAGGAACTGAACCAGCATCTGCAGAGCGAGATCTCGCTCCAGACGCTGGCAACCTACGAGCTGGGGACCCGGCACTGTTCGGTGGTGCGGCTGGTCGAACTGTGCGTGGCGATGGACGAGCTGCCGCAGGATCTGCTGGCCAAGGTGCACCGGCGGGTGTTCGTGGACGAACCCGGCCGGGTCCGGATCGACCTGCGCCTGGTGATCAAGGACGAACAGGAAGAACTGCTCCCACTGCGACGGTGGGCGGACGACCGGCTCAAGCGGTCGGGCGACAACGGCTCCGCCGAGGTCCATCTCGATTTCGCGGCGCTGGAGCGGATGGCCGAACTCTGCGGCATCCCCACCGTCGATCTCATCGGAAGGCTTCGCCGGCTCAACCCCTCATGAGCGCGGCGTTCCCCGGTCCGTGAAGGCCATGCCCCCCATCTTGGCTTTCACGGACCCTCCCCACTTAGCGTGCGTGGCTTCAGCCGAGGAGTTCGTAGTCCTCGCGCTTCACCTGGCGGGTGTCCAGCCAGTACCGCCAGGTGAAGCCCGGCCAGATCGTGCGGTTGACGCCCTTCGCGTCCAGGTACCAGCTCTTGCAGCCGCCCTGGGTCCAGATGCCCTTGGCGAGCTTGCGCTGGATGTCGCCGTTGAACCGCTCCTGCGCCTCCGGCCGCGGGTCGAGCGCCTTGCCCCGCGCGAGCCGCAGTGCCTGCGCGACGTAGGAGATCTGCGCTTCGATCATGAACACCACGGAGTTGTGCCCCAGGCCGGTGTTCGGGCCGAGCAGGAAGAACAGGTTGGGGAATCCGGACACGGTGATGCCCTGATACGTCCGCATGCCCTCGGCCGCCCACTCCTTGCCGAGGTTGCGCCCGTCGCGGCCGATGATCTCCAGGTCGTCGAAGGCATCCGTGACGTGGAAGCCGGTGCCGTAGATGATCGCGTCGACCTCGTGCTCGACACCGGCGCCGTCGACGACGCTGTGCTCGCGGACCTCTTTCACGCCCTCGGTGACGACGTCGACGTTGTCCCGCGCGAGCGCCGGGTAGTAGTCGTTGGAGACCAGGACCCGCTTGCAGCCCATGGTGTAGTCCGGCGTCAGCTTCCGGCGCAGCTCGGGGTCCTTGACGCTCTTGAAGATGTTGCGCTTCGCGATGCGCTGGCCGATCTTCATCACCCACGGCTGCCCGTTGAAGCCGATCGCGCGGGCTTCGAGACCCCAGTAGAGGACGTTGCGGAAGGCCCGCTGAAGCAGCGGCACCGAGCTGAACGCCTTCTGCAGCGCCTCCGGCATCTCGCGGTCCGGCTTCGGCATGATCCACGGCGGCGTCCGCTGGAAGAGCGTCAGCTCGGCGACGTCCTTCGCGATCCGCGGCACGAACTGGATCGCGCTCGCGCCGGTGCCGACCACGGCGACCCGCTTGCCCTTGAAGTCGTAATCGTGCTCCCACTGCGCGGAGTGGAACGCCCGGCCCTTGAAGCGCTCGATGCCCGCCAGCTTCGGGATCTGCGGCAGGTGCAGCGCCCCGACCCCGGCGACCAGCGCGGGCGCGACGAACTCTTCGCCGGACTTCGACGCGACGTGCCAGCGGTTCTCGTCGGCGTCCCAGCGGGCGCCGGTCATCTCCTGGCCGAAGCGGATGAAGCGGTGGAGGTCGTACTTCGCGGCGACGTCGCGCATGTAGCGCCAGATCTCCGGCTGCGGCGAGTACGCCCGGGACCAGTCGGGGTTCTGCTCGAACGAGAACGAGTACATGTGCGAGGGGATGTCGCAGGCGCAGCCGGGGTAGGTGTTGTCCCGCCAGGTGCCGCCCACGTCGTCGGCCTTCTCCAGGATGACGAAGTCCTCGCGGCCCTCTTTCCGCAGCTGGATGGCCATGCCCAGCCCGGAGAAGCCGGTTCCGACGATGACGACACCGATCTCGGTGCGGTTGCCCATGACCCGACCTCTCACTCGCATTACCTGTTACCGGGAGTTCACCTTACTCGAAGTAGGTTACCTTCGGTAGAGTGTTGTGGTGACGACGGCGAAGCGCAAACGCATGCCTCGGGCAGAGCGTGAACGACAGATGATCGCGATCGCCGAGGAAGTCTTCGCCGAGCGTGGCTACAGCGCGGCTTCGATGGACGACATCGCCGAGCGGGTCGGGGTCTCCAAGCCGATGCTCTACGAGTACTTCAACTCGAAAGAGGGGCTCCTGCTGGCCTGCATCCAGCAGTCGCGGGCGGCGTTGCGCGAGGTCACCGAACGGGCGACGGTCGGCGCGACATCCGCCGAGGACGCGCTACAGCGCGGTCTGCTCGCCTTCTTCGTCTTCATCCGGGAACGCCGGCAAGCCTGGTCGCTGCTCCGCCACGAGATGGCCCTGATCGGGACCGGCGCCGCCGACGAGATCGAGCAGACCCGGCGTCAGCAGACCGATCTGATCGCCGCCCTGATGAGCGGCTACTTCGACTCGGGCGACGACCTGCGCGCCGAGGCGTCCGCGGAGTTCGTCGTCGGCGCGTGCGAACGGCTCGCGATCTGGTGCGAGCGACACGACGACGTCAGCCCGGAATTGGCGACCGAATACGCGATGGACGTCCTCTGGTCAGGCCTGTCCGCGAGGGCCCGCTGAAACGACTGTGAAGATGCGCGTGCATTAGGCCATTCGGTCGTCACTCAGAGCACATTGCCGCCAGTGTCTTGTGACACAGAGTTGTCCTACTGTATCGATGACACTGTAGAAACTCTGATGGACCTTCACGGCCTCGGTCAGGAGGGGGCGCCACCACCCGAAAGTGGCGTCATGACGAGGGCGTGGCGGAGTCCACAGAGTGACGCATGCTCGCGAGGAGAGGGGTGAGGCGGATGACCGAACCGATCACCGCGTCGTACGTCCAGGAGGACGACGACTGGAAGGTCACGGTCAGCGGCTCCGGCAAGGAACTGACCGGTCGCGCGCCGGGCATCATCGCGGCGCGGGACCGAGCCGACCAGCTGGTCGAGAAACTGTCCCCGCCGGAACGGTCGACTGTCGTGCACCTGCTCAACGGCAGCGCACTCGACTTCACCGCCGCCTACATGACGGCGAGGCTGACGCTCCCGGAGATCGAACCGCTCGAGGTTCCTCCCCCGGCGAACGGCAAGGCCAAGGAGAAGACCGGCGGCAAGCCCCCGGTGCCCCAGGGCAAGGAGCTTCCGAAGGCCGTCGACGAGGCCGCCAAAACCCCGGAGAAGGCCGAGCCTGCCAAGACGCCCGCCAAGGCGGCCCAGACCTCCTGAGACCTACTTCAGGAGTTTGCGGATCAGCAGTACGCCGATCAGCACCGCCCCGCCGATGAGCGGGTACTTCACCTTGGGCTCGTCCAGCTTCGCGCGCAGACCGGTCTTCGCGGAATCCACCAGC
Source organism: Amycolatopsis thailandensis (assembly GCF_042723255.1). Taxonomy (NCBI): domain Bacteria; kingdom Bacillati; phylum Actinomycetota; class Actinomycetes; order Pseudonocardiales; family Pseudonocardiaceae; genus Amycolatopsis; species Amycolatopsis thailandensis. Next base: position 85,806 of record NZ_JBHXJK010000018.1, on the reverse strand, counting down.
TTCGCGGGGTTCGCCTTCGTGCCCAGCTGGTCGAGTGTGGCGACCAGCGCGTTCCTGGCCTGCTCGATCTCACGCTCGATGGTCTCGGGATCGCGAGCCACGTGTCCTCCTCGCCGCGACGGACTTGCTGGGAGCCCACGTTAGAGGACGCCGCCCCCTCCGGTGGCATCGGCCACGCCGAGAAACGCCGAACGTGTCGCACGCTACGATTTCGGGGCAGCACTGGGGGCCCGTAGCCCAATTGGCAGAGGCACACGGTTTAGGTCCGTGCCAGTGAGAGTTCGAGTCTCTCCGGGCCCACCCAGATGATCCGGAAGAATCACCCTGTCCCGGTGAAGGCCTGCAGGCTGCCCGTGGGCCGGCGCCGGGCGTCCAAGGACTCGTCGATCACGATGGACGGTCGACCGCACGAAGTTCGGTCACACAGTGTTCGGTAGCGAACCGTCGACAAGTCCGTTCGGTGGAATACTGGCGTCCGATCAGTCGCCCGGCCGCCTCGACCGGAACGACGACCCGCAGGACCGCACGGTTGTCCGCCCGGGCCGTCCGCACACCACAGCGACTCGGTGCGATCCGCGACAGTGACTGGCGCCACGGCTTCACCCAACGCCATGACGACCGAAAACGAACGGCATGCTCGGACACATCGGGAACACCGGTATCACCCGTCTGACCCCGCCCCGGGGATCGCGCTGTCGCCAACAGCTCATGGCCCCTCAGCGCCACCGACATTGCGCAGATCAGGACGACCCCCATCAAGGTTCGTACTCGGATCGATCGAGCTCACGTCGGGACACGTCTCATGTGTCCACCTCCTTGAACCCAAGGATTCCCGTGGCCTCGCGTTCGTCCTGCTTGGTCACGACACACAGTGCGAATTCGACCAATGACACGAACAGATCAACTTCTCGTCGGCAGCCGTAACGAGAGGGGTTGACAGCCCGAATATTCTGTCATGTTCGGCTGTCGCAGGGAGGGCAAGGCAAGTGAATCCGTCCAAAGCAAATGTAGATGGCGTTCGTTTCGGACGGAGGTCTGACGCGTGAACGAGCCCGACGTGCCCCTGACCGTGCAGGAAGTCGTGCTCCGGCAATCAGAGCGAGTGCTCGAGACCTACCGGATCGACGTGGGGCTCATCCACGAGCACGCCAACTCGGAGCGTCGAATCACGCAGGGCGGCTACGGTGATCGTCAAATCTACGAGCTCGTCCAGAACGGGGCCGATGAGCTAAGGCAAGATCCCGGCGGCGAAATCGCGGTCGTACTGACCGCGACACATCTGTACTGCGCGAATCAGGGTTCACCCATCACCCCCGAAGGTACTGACACGATTCTCCGGATGAGCGCTTCGCGTAAACGAGGAGGCCAGATCGGGCGGTTCGGCGTTGGAGTGAAGTCGGTGCTGAGCGTCACCGATTCCCCTGAGTTCTTCAGCACGTCAGGCGCCTTCGGCTTCGATCGGCAGTGGGCCGAAGCTCGAGTGCGTTCCCTCCATCCGGATGTCGAGACTGTGCCGGTCTTGAGAATGGCACGACCGCTGACCTTGGAGACCGCCGCGTCTGAAGACCCGACTCTCGCAGACTTGATGTCGTGGGCCACGACCGTGGTCAGGCTTCCCCTGCAACCCGGTTCGGCTACCAGCTTGGCCAACGACTTGGCAAGGTTCCCCAAGGAATTTCTCCTCTTCTCCCCGCACGTCGGGACTTTGACCCTGGAGGACCGCCGCGCGGAGAAGGTGTCCCGTCGACAGCTGTTCCAGCGAGCGGACGGCGACCGATTTCAGATCCAGGAAGAAACCGCCAACGGCTCCACCACGACTGCCCCTTGGAGGGTTTTCACTCGAGTTCATCGGCCGAGCAAAGCCGCGCTGCACGCCGCAGGCGAGCTGCACGACCGACCCGAGATCGACCTCGCATGGGCAGTGCCCGATCGGAAGGGACGAGGTACTTCCACAGGCACATTCTGGGCCTACTTCCCGACGAAGTACCGTACGACGTTGCGGGGGATCGCCAACGCTCCGTGGAAGACAAGCGAAGACCGTCAAAACCTGTACGACGGTAATGCCTTCAACCGGGAGATGATCGACGCTATGGCGGCGTTGGTCGTCGATTCCTTCCCTCTCTTGTGTCGTCCGGAAGACCCCGCAGCCTATCTTGATTGCGCCCCGGCGCGCGGACGTGAAGAACCTCAATGGGCAGCAGAAGACCTCGTGGCTTCGATCTGGAAGGCAACCGTCGCCCGCCCGGCTCTTCCCGACCAGCAGGGGACCATGCGAATGCCCACGGCCGTCCGGCTGCATCCAGCGGACATCAAGACCGAATGGCTCGAGAAATGGCGAGGCTATCCCGGGCGACCTGTCGACTGGGTACACCACACTGTGGACACGACAAAGCTGCGTCGTTCCAGTGCCGAGTTGATCTGCTCGGCTGCACGCCGGTCGGTTGCCACCGTGCCCGAATGGCTCGAAGCACTGGTCGCCGACGGCACGCCTGCCGCATCGGCGGCTGCGCTGCGGATCGCCGCCGACATGATCACCTCCAACCACCATCTTGGCAAGGAGGCGTTGACAGCACGCATTCTTCTCACGGAGGCACACGGACATGTGGCTCCAAAACGTGGAAGCGTCTTCAGGCGCGTGTCCGAAGACTCACTGCAGGACTCGAACGTCTACGTCGACAACCGTGTCATCGACGAATTCGGGGTCACCGGCGCGCTCGACACGCTCGGTATCCATGAGGCCGATGCGCCGGGTCGATTCGCCGCTGTCGTCGACCAGAAGTTCAACGACTACGACGATTCCCGATGGACGGAATTCTGGCAGCTCTCGCGTCAAGCAGGCCCCGCGGCTACCTTGACGACATTGCACAACTCGATCGACGACATCCCCGGGACACTGTTCGTTCGCACAGTGTCGGGCGCCTTCCGCCCGCTCGGAAGCTGTCTGTCACCCGGAGCCGTCGTACCGAATGACGGCAGCCGAGACGCGGGTATCGCCGCCGACATCACCTTCCATTCCGCGGACCGACAAGTCCTTCGTGAGCTCGGCCTTTCGGACCGGGCCCGTCGTTCCGTCGATCCCCGTGGGGAACCGTGGTTCGCTGACTACGAGACGGCCATGTGGCAGGAACACATCGAGTCCCTCCCCTCCGAAGTGGCCCGTCCGCTACGCCGAGGCGTCCGCACCTCCGGCAGTAGTCCCGCCGGACCGTTGGGCTTACTACACGAGCTCAGCGACGAAGGGAAAGCCGCGTTCATAGCGAACTTGCCCCTCGACGCCTTGGTGCCGGTCTGGACGTATCAAGTCGGCGGCCAGTCTTCGACGCGGCGACAATGCCGGTCGCCGTTGCTTTGGATGGTGCAAGAACACGGCTGTGTCAAAACATCGAGAGGGTACCGACCGACAGGGCTTTGCGTAAGTCCGCAGCTTCGCGACTATGCCACGTTGCTTCCCGTCGCCGAAGTTCCCTTGACGGTGTCGGAAACGATCGGCTTGCCGGATTCCATCGACAAGCTCGGACCGACTCACTGGAATGCGCTCCTCGCCGACATCGACGCCAGCACTGATGACACGTTCCCTGGCAAGGCGTACGAGCTTCTGATCGAAAGCGAGTCAGGTGTCGACGTCGGCAACATCCGTTGTCGCGTGGGCGCCGAATGGTCCAGTTCGATCCCTGACACTGAAGTCGCGGTGACAGCGAACCGTGCGATATACGACCTCTTGATCGCCGAGAGTGTGCCCGTCGCCCTGATCCCCTCCGAATCGACCGTGCGTTTCATGGTCGAGACGTGGCATCTGCGTGACGCCAACCAGCTCGTCGAGAAAGAGTTCCGCTACGTAGAGGAAGCCGAGCCCGTTCCGCTGCTCACAGAGTTTCCTCACTTGGCCTGGCTCAACATCCCGAAACTGGACGGGTGGTCGGTGGTCCGGTGCACCGAGCTCGAAGAGATCACGAACACACCCAACGGGAGCAAGAACGAGCCACTCCAAGTCGCCGTCCAAGACAAGAAGATCCTTTTGCTTCGCCCCAAGGACGACCTGGAGATCCTCCGCATCGTCGACGAACAGCTGAACTTGGGGCTCGGCGCCAACGGATGCCGTCAGATCCTGGAACGCCGCAAGCAGGACCGTCAGAGCGACGTGATCCGCGCTGCGAGTCGCGCCGATGACGTTGCAGAGAAGGTCGCGATTCTCCTGACACCCGAACAACTGAAGCGTAAGCTGCCCGCCGGCCTGGTCGAGTACACGAAGACGGAAACCGGGGTCGAGCCGGATCACCAGAAGCTCGCACAGCTCGCAGTGAATGCGCACGGGTCCGGACTGCTGAAAAAACACGCGAAGGACATCGAGAAACGAGTACGCCTCACGCGCCAGTTCCGCGGAGACGCGGCCTCACGCGAGCTCGTCGCCGAGATGCGTCTACCGGAGTCATTTGCCGGTGTCAGGTCAGAGCCCGGCCGAAGTGCTGTGGAGGAGGTCTTCGGGCCGAGTCAATTCCCGCGGTTGCACGACTATCAGGAACGACTGGCTGTACGGTTGTTCGACATGTTGTGCGAACCGACACCACAACGGGGGATGCTGTGCCTCCCGACCGGTGCCGGAAAAACTCGTGTGGCCGTCGAATCCGTGATCAGGGTCATCAAGGACCGCGGGCTCGCAGGCAAGCCGATCCTCTGGATCGCACAGACAGACGAGCTCTGCGAGCAGGCGGTGCAGAGCTGGAAGTTCGTCTGGGAGAAGGTCGGCCCTCCGGAAAAGCTCACGATCAGCAGAATGTGGGCAAGTCAGTCCGCTTCCCCGGTGCAAGCGAATCCACACCTCGTCGTGGCTACCGACGCAAAACTCGACAAGCACCTGTCGTCGGGCAACTACGAGTGGTTGCTCGACCCGGCTGTGGTAATTGTCGACGAGGCTCACGGCTCGGTCACGCCGACCTACACCCGGATCCTGCGACAGCTCGGTCTCACTCACAACAAGACAGAACGACCGCTGATCGGACTCACAGCCACCCCTTTCCGGAACTACAACGACGACGAGACCAGGCGCCTCATCGACCGATACGGCGGCCGCAGACTCGACGAAGGCGTGTTCGACGAGGACCCGTATCGGGCATTGCAGAAGCTCGGCATGCTCGCCGAGATAGAACATCGCGAGCTGACAGGTACGACCACCGAGCTCGACGAAGCCGAGCTCGCGGGGATGCAGCTGCCTTTCCAGCACTACCTTCCCACCGCGACCGAGCGGCGTCTGGCAAGCGACACGACGCGCAACAGGAAGATCATCGACGAAGTGGAGAGACTTCCGAAGGATTGGCCGGTCCTGTTGTTCGCCACTTCAGTGGAACACGCAAAGCTCATGACGGCTGCTCTGAACGCACGGGGTATCCCGTCAGCCACGATCGAGTCTGCGACTCCGCCCAACGAACGACGCAACACAATCGAAGGCTACCGCAGCGGTAAGATACGGGTGATCACCAACTATGGGGTCCTGGCGCAAGGTTTCGATGCCCCCGCGACTCGCGCCGTGGTAGTGGCACGCCCGACCTACAGTCGAAACGTCTACATCCAGATGATCGGGCGGGGTCTGCGCGGACGCGAGAACGGCGGTTCCCGCTCTTGCTTGATTCTCGACGTCAAGGACAACATCACCAACTATGAAAACGCTCTGTCCTTCACCGGTCTCGACGACCTGTGGAGGCAAGGGTGACGGATGCCGACCTGGCCGGTTCCCTCACGCCCGAGCAGCAAGCTGTCGTCTCACAACCCGCCGACGCCATGACTCTCGTCACGGCGGGCCCGGGGACAGGCAAGACCCACACGTTGATCCGCAGGCTGGACACACTGGTGTCGGATGAGTTGAACGCAGGCGAAATCTTGGTCCTGACGTTCTCCAGAGCCGCTGTGAGAGAACTGCGGAGGAAGATTGTCGAGCGCGACTCCGCGACCCGATTCGTTCGCGCCTACACTTTCGATGCTTGGGCATTGGACCTGCTCATCACCCTGGATGGCGACGGCGCATGGCACGGTCGCCCCTTTGAAGAACGAATCCGCAAAGCCACCGAGCTGATCGAGGAGGGTGAAGCCGACGAATACTGCGACGGAATCCGTCACGTTGCGGTCGACGAAGTTCAGGACCTCGTCGGGCCCAGGAGGCGAATGGTGGAGGCCGTGCTTCACCGTTTCGCCTGTGGATTCACGGTTGTCGGTGATCCAGCACAAGCGATCTACGGTTTTCAGACCGAAAACCCTGCGGAACGTTCTGTCGAGACCGGCAGCTTCTTCCGCAATCTGAAACTGTTCTTCGGCGACAACCTGGTCGAACTGGAGCTGACTCGAAATTTTCGCGTACGCCGAGAGACCGCCGAGTACGCACTTCGATTCGGCGCCGGTCTCCGAACCTATCGAGAGGACGCGGAAACCAGTCTCCGGAATCTGACGAGCGCCTTGAGGGCAGCCCCCGACTTCGGCCCGTTGGACGACGAGTACGCCCGAACCGTACTCAGTCAACCTGATACCACTACCGCAATCCTCTGCCGCACCAACGGAAACGCACTGCTCATCACAGAGTTGTTGTCATCTGCCGGAATTTCCCACCGACTGCAGCGATCTGCGACCGAGCGAATCGTACCTAAGTGGATCGGACAGTTGTTCATCTTCCACAAGGAGAACATCCTGTCAGCGAACAGCTTCAGAGACATCTCTGGAGACTTGACGCTACCGACGGGAGCCGATCCTGACAGTATGTGGCGTTCGCTGCTTCGCGCTGCAGGCGGCAACGTGCGGAACAGAGTCGTACGCCTTACCGATATCCGTCGAGCCGTGAGCCGGAAGAGTTTTCCGGACGAATTGCTCGACGAACAGGACGCACCGCTGACAGTCTCGTCTTTTCACCGCTCCAAGGGGCTCGAGTTCGACAGAGTTCTCGTTGCGAGCCCGACACGCAAGCGTGCCCTCGACCGTCACGACACAGCCGAAGAAGCAAGGACACTTTACGTTGCGATGACGAGGGCACGAGATCTCGTGATGCGCATCGACATTCCGGACACCGGCGCTCCCTTGGAACGGGACGGCAAGGACGGCAGGTGGTTACGCCGCCGATGGCACAACCGGCAGTGTGTGGCGTTCGAAGCGGACGGCAGAGACGTGGCAAGCCTGCTCCCGCCGGGGACAGAAGACTTCATCGACGATCCCGCAAGCTTGCAGGAGTACCTTTCCGGCAAGGTACTTCCTGGAGACGAGGTTTCCCTCGTCAAAGCCCACGATCTCCCCCTGGGAGAGCGAGAGAGCCCGCCGTATCTGGTGGTGCATGCGGATCGGCCGGTGGCCACGACATCGAAGCGATTCCGTGAGGCAATGCACAGGTATGCACTTCGCGAGTTCGGGCGGGTGACCCGATGGCCGACGAGAATCACCGGCATACGCGTCGACACGATCGAAGCTGTCGCAGGCAGTGAGGCCGCCGGAGCAGCAGCCGGTTTGGGTCGGGGTGGCGTTTGGTTGATCCCGCGGCTCAGCGGCCTCGGCAACATCGTTCACGGGCCAAGCCCGACAAGGGGGAATAGCTGATGTCCGATTACGAAGAGCACTACAGGTTCCGCGCCGCGCTGCTCGATTCACTGCGCAAGGACGTCCTCGGGCCGGCAGGAGAACAGAACGAAGTGCTCTCCGACCCGCCGGGGACAGCCTATGTCTGCGGCGTTCTGTTCCCACGGCAAGGCACGGATCTCCGGCCGGAGGACGACCAGGACGTGTCGCCTGCCAATCGAGAAGAAGACTTTCCGGACACAGGCGTCGCTATGGCCAACCTGCAGGCGCCGTCGTCCATGGGCCTCACGTTCGCCGTGGACTCCACCAGGGCGAGCAGTTTCGGCATTCGGGTCGAAGCAAGTGTCTACGACCCGATCGACCGTTCCGGGAATCCGACGGAAGCGAAACGCGCAGAACGAGGCAGCACCGGCACCGACTTGCAGTGGCGCCGCCGCCCCCTTCCGACCTTCCATCGGGTCGTGGAGCTCTTCGGGGCTGCCCGGGACGAGAAGTTCGAGGTGGCTCCCGATCTCGAATGCAGGGTGCGGTTACGACAGCCTCGCGACGGCGTGGTCGCCGCGACCGTGACCTTGGTGAACACCAAACGTCTGGACGGAAACACCCTTCGCGATCAGCACTGCTTCTGCCAGCCGGTCATAGAGATCGAGGGACCGGTGGTCCAACGGCCCGGCCCTGGAGGCGGGGACGAGGACGAAGTGTTGAGCAGCAGACTCCTCCATCGCTACGCGCCGACATTCGCGGTCGGCCACGGATGTTCGGTCGAATGGGACTGGCGTCCACCTTCACCACGAGCTCTCGTCGATGTGGACGAAGCAAAGATGACAGTCTCCAGGGTGGCGACGACGTTCGTACCTTCGCACGAAGTCCTCCTCACCGATTCGAACTCGTCCATCGACGACGAGGCACTGCTGATGTCCGGGCTGGCCAAGGCACCGGACAACGAACTGCTTGCAACATTGCGGGGTCTCGCAAGCGCATATCAGAGCTGGATCGAAGAACGCCGCGCCGAGATCCCTCGCCTGTCGAACGAGAGATTCCGGAAACGGGCAGATCAGCACCTCGATCGGTGCGTAGCGGCACATCGACGGATCGTGAGCGGGATACGGCTGCTCGGCCGCGACAGTCAGGCGATGGAGGCCTTCCGACTCGCCAACGAGGCAATGGCCGAGCAGCGGGGGCGCAGCTCCTGGATCAAGAAGGGTCGTCAAGGCAAGGTCGTCCTCGACGGCCGCTGGCGTCCGTTCCAGATCTCGTTCTTCCTCCAATGCCTGGACGGCATGGCCGACTCGGACCACGAGGACCGGCAGCTCGTGGACCTGTTGTGGTTCCCGACCGGGGGCGGAAAGACCGAGGCATATCTCGGCCTGATCGCCTTCGCGACATTTCTTCGACGACTACGTCGTGGGAAACACGGCGCCGGCGTCACAGCGATCATGCGCTACACGCTGCGACTGCTGACTCTGCAGCAGTTCGAGCGCGCAGCCTCCCTGATCTGTGCCATGGATCGGTTGAGGGAAAGAGACAAAGCCAGGCTGGGCGAGGCAGAGATATCACTGGGAATGTGGGTCGGCAAAGCCGCCACCCCCAACAACCTTCAAGATGCCGACGAAGCGCTGGACCAGATCAGGAGCGGAAGGACGATACACGAGAAGAACCCGGTGCAGCTGCGAAGCTGCCCTTGGTGCGGGACGGAGATCGACGCATACGACTACACTGTCGACACTGTCGACGTCGAGCTGCGCATCCGCTGCAGGAACAGTGTTTGCCCCTTCGCGGACGGGATCCCGGTCCATGTGGTGGACCAAACGATCTACCGCCATCACCCCACTCTCGTCATCGCCACGTCGGACAAATTCGCGCGGCTTCCCTGGCGCAGTGACATCGCGGCACTTTTCAACCGTGACCTCCCGGAAACGCCGCCTCCCGAGTTGGTCGTCCAGGACGAGCTACATCTCATCTCCGGGCCGCTGGGAAGTCTTGCAGGCTTGTACGAGACGGCGATCGACGAGGTAGCCGATCGCCCGAAGGTGATCGCGTCCACTGCCACGATCCGACGGGCAAAACAGCAGGCCAGACAGCTCTTCGATCGAGAGGTTGCCCAGTTCCCTCCCCCTGGCTTGGATGCGCGCGATTCGTGGTTCGCAGTTGAATCTCCACCAGCCAAGAAGGCCAGCAGGCTCTACGTCGGCCTTCTCACCCCGAGCACAAGCCAGGCGAGCTTGCTGGTACGGGCGTACGCCTCGCTCCTCGATCAGGCAGATCTCATCGACAGCGACGACACCACACGCGACGCGTACTGGACGCTGATCGGCTACTTCAACAGTCTCCGCCTGCTCGCGGCAGCCGAGCTTCAGGTTCGCGCCGACGTGCGGGAACGGATCGGTCAACTGGCCGATGACGAACGCGAGCCGCGAGCCATCGACGCCGTCGAAGAGTTGACCAGCCGGATCAACTCCGGAGAGATCCCGGAACGCCTGAAAGAGCTCGAGCTGGCGTTTCCCGCCAAAGCCGCGCTCGACGTCGTCCTCGCCACGAACATGATCTCCGTGGGAGTGGACGTGGACCGCCTCGGACTGATGGCGGTGATGGGGCAGCCCCAGACGACCGCGGAATACATCCAGTCGACAAGCCGGGTAGGGCGAAAGCATCCGGGCCTCGTGGTGACTCTCTTCAACGCCGCCCGATCGCGTGACCGCTCGCACTACGAAAACTTTCTTTCCTACCATTCGGCGCTCTACCGACAAGTCGAGTCGACCAGCGTCACGCCCTATTCGGCTCGTGCACGGGACCGTGCACTGCACGCCGTGGTGGTGGGGTTGGCCCGCCTGCTGATACCCGAGTTACGCGAAAACGAAGATGCAAGAAAGATCGAGAAGTATCGCCATCGGTTGAACGAGATCAAGATCTTGATACTCGACCGAGCCGAGCGCGTCGCACCGGAGGAGGTCGACGCTACTGGCGACCAGATCGATGCGATCATCGAAACCTGGTGCGAAATAGCCAGGTTGAACAAGAATCTCGTTTACGAGGCACCTGCACGGAGCGGTGACCAGAAGAGGGATCCACACGCTGCTCTGTTGAGGACCTTCGTGGACGACGATCTGGCGTACGCGATACCTACTTTATGGAGTCTGCGCGACGTGGACGCGGAGACGCGCCTTGATCTGGAGAACTGAAATGGCCTTACGCAATCCTGAATCGAAGTCGGCTGCACAGAAAAAGACCTCCGGGCCTCGCCTCGGATCCATCCGCCGCGGACAGGCCGTCAACACCTACGGCGTAGGCGCAATGGTCGCGATCGAAGATCAATCGTTCGTCGTAGGCGGACTCGACGAGTGGCGGTTCGGCGACACTCAGCCGATCCACGAGCCTCGGCTGCAGAACCGTTTGGGGGTCAAGGAGTTCAGGCCACCGCCTGCAGAAGAGAGAAAACAGGAAAAAAGGATCGGGGTACGACGCTTCCCGCTCATGCATTCCTGCCCTGACTGCAAAGACCTGAAGACATACAAAGAGTTCGGTGCCACTCCGAGCAAGAACGAGTGCGGCTGTGGCAGTCCACTGATTCCGTCACGGTTCGTCGTCGCCTGTCCGAACGGGCATCTCGACGACTTCCCATATTGGGATTGGTTGCACAAGAGAAACGATGCTCGAGAGGGACCCCACAATCTCAAGATGCACAACGACGGCAGTTCGGCCTCCCTGCGTTCAGTCGTCGTCTCCTGTTCGTGCGGTCATACCAGGTCTCTGGAGGGCGCCTTTGCCAAGACAGCACTTCAGTCCCTCGGCATCATCTGCCAAGGGAGACGGCCTTGGCTCGGGCGGCACGCGGCGGAACCGGGCTGCGAACAAGTCGTGCGAACCTTGCAGCGCGGTTCCTCGGCAGCGTGGTTCGCTGTCACCAGATCTTCTCTGTCGATTCCACCTTGGTCCAACACTCTCAACAAGTTCGTCGAGCGGCATATTTCGTGGCTCGAAGGTCTTGCCTCCCTCTCCAATGCCGAGGAGGCCATCGGCACCCTCCCCGCCGTCAAAGAGTCGCCGTTCACCACCAAGGACATCGTCGCAGCAGTGCTGCAGCGCAAAGTCCTGACCAATGACGAATCGGGAAACAGCGACGATGTCACCCCTGTGGAGGCCTTCGACGCGTTCCGCATGGCGGAGTACGACCCGTTGTACTTCGGGACGACGAAGTCCGACGGAGGCGACGACTTCGAAAGTACAAGCGCACCGGATGCTCAGTCCGTCCTCTTGCCCCGTGGACTAGCACGCAGCATGCAGGTCAAGCGACTGAGGGAAGTGAGAGCTCTGCAGGCCTTCACTCGGATCGAGCCGCCCGACGCGATCGCGGACAAGAAGCGGTTGGCCTCGTTGGCCCGGGTGGAGAAGGACTGGCTTCCTGCGATCGAAGTGCTCGGAGAGGGCGTCTTTCTGTCTCTCGACACAGCTCTGGTCGCCGATTGGGAAAAACGGGACCGGGTGCGTTTTCGCGCCGAGAGAATCCGTGAACGGCACGAGAACGCCCTCCGGAACTCGGCAGTTCGCCGAGGCGACGCGGACACCACGGATGTCCGATCCCCGATCGACGCACGCTTCGTACTCGCACACACACTCGCTCATACGTTGATCAACGAGTGGAGCCTGGAGGCCGGCTATCCGGCTGCGTCGCTGAGGGAACGCCTCTACGTTTCGGACTCCCGTGTCGGCCTGCTCGTGTACACGGCCACCAGCGATTCCGCCGGCAGCCTCGGCGGGCTGGTGGCCCAAGGAACGCACACCGGACTTGTCGAGAGCATGGGTACCGCACTGGAACGCATCTCCTGGTGCTCGCAGGACCCTCCCTGCATGGAGGCCGAGGCCGCCGGAACGGACAGTCTGAACCTCGCTGCATGCTATGCATGCGTGATGCTTCCCGAGAGCAGTTGCGAAACGAACAACACGTTCCTTGATCGTGCTTTGCTCATCGGCGAACCGGAGCACGTCGGCACCGGCTTCTTCGAAGGGCCCTGAGGCACCGCTCATCGGTGCTCCGGCGACTCCTCTGCTCGGACCAAACGCTCCAACGCGTCCACGCCTGCAGTCCAGGCTGCCAGCTCGGCGGGCGGCGGAACAATCGCCGCCCGCCGCCCGTGCAGATACGCACTTGTGAGGTGATAGATTTCTTGGACGTACCGGATCAGCCTTCTCGCCTCAGGGCGTCGCTCCTCCGGCACCGTAAGCATCAAGACCCACAGTCTCAACGATATGGAGCCTCGCGAGGACCGGTTGGCGAAGTAAGAGCTGTCGGCGGTCTTGGCCAAGGCTTCGAGCCGCATCCTCAGCAGAATCAGTTCGCACTTCATCGACAGAATGCGATCGAACCCCTGGATTTCGGAAAGCTCGTCGCGGCCCTGATTCGGCGTCCACATCAGTGACCGACCGAAGCGAGAAGGTCCCGACAGAACTGCTCGGTCACGGTCGTTCTGACCTTCAGATTCGATACGGAAACATCCAGACGATGAGGATCTGCGTGTGCCCCGGCATTGAGGTCACCAAGGAAACCGGCGTCCGCTGTAAGTGCATCGATGAGTACTGACGCCGGGTGTTCCGTACCCACGATGCGACGTACTAACCTCAATGTGGCACGAGTGGTGAACACGCGCTCCATCTCCTTCAGCACAGACAGCGCCCGCCCGGAAGACCGCTTCTCCTCCTGGACGAACTCGCGTAGCACCGCATCGATGGCTTGTCGGCACAGCGACAACACAAGGAGGGCAAGGGTCTCTTCCGAGAGGACCTGATTCGAGCCGGCTTGCACTGCCTGTTGCAGAAGGCTCCGAGCATTGTCGACGTGCGCCTGCCAAGGGTGCGTGGAATCGACCCATTGAAGGTTGTTCTGCCGGTCCCGCCCCAACTTGAGGAGGGTGACCCCACCGACCTTGATCCGCAGTACGTCGACAAGTCGATCATCATGCGTCAACAACACCATCTGACGCCCTTCGTCGACGTAGCTTTCCACCAAGGTGGCGAAGGCATCGGTTCGGATATCGTCAAGAGCATGAACGGGGTCGTCCACGACGAGGAACCTGAAAGGGTCGGTCTTGCCGGCAGCCAGCAGGAGTGACAGCACAAAAGCGTTGTACTGTCCTGCCGAAAGCACGCCGAGCCCGGCCTTGTGCCCGTTCAGATTCAACCGCAGTCCGGCCGAGTCCGTCCGGCCCAGAGCAGGAGTGAGCTCGAGCCCTTCCAAACGGGCATCTGCGAGCAATACCTGCAGCAACTTCTGCACGTCCTGCTCCAGCACGTCCCGTCGGTCACTGTGCACGGTGTCGAATTCCTTCGCCAGCTGTCGAAGCGCAGATTCACAAGCACCGACCGAAGCTGCGGTCGTACCGTGCTCGCGGTGCACCTCCACCAGTTGCTCACAGCTGCGTCGACGCTCCGAGGCCCAAACCGATTCCCATACTGATGTGGTCAGTTCCTGCAGCAAGTCCCCGATGTCCTCAGCGAATTCCGGTTCCATTGTCAACTCTGTCAAGAAGGTCCACGCTTGGTCACCTTCGACAGCCGGCTCTTGGCCGACCACTGTCTCGATACGGTCGGCGAGCCGGACAGCCCTCGACTCCAGCGCGGCTATACTCTTCGCTCGTCGCAGAACCGGCAGAACTCGCTCGACCAGCAGTCGCCTCAGATGCGAAAGCTCTGTACGAGTCAAGTTGAACTCCTCGCGAACCGACCTCAGCGCCGTCGTCACCGAACGAGCCCGATCAGACCATCGTGTCCCGGCAGATCCGCACACGGGGCATCCGGAACCCGATTCCTCGCCAGTACGCGAGATCAACATCTCCAGCGCCTCGATACCACCGCCCGACCAAAGTTCCTGGCTGCTGTCCTGCTTGGCGCGGATGTTCTTCTCCACCGCTGCACGCGAAACGTCGAGTGACGTCACGACATCCGCCCAGAGCCGAGGATCGACCGTGAAGTACTCGAAGTACCCTTCACTGGCACCGAACTCCGTCCGAAGCCAGACATCGATGTCCTCCGCCGGCCTTTCGGGCAACAGGATCGGCTTGGGTATCTCGAAGTCCGGAAACTTCAGTGCGAGCGCTTCATCCGCTTCGGCCAGGGCTGTTTCGGCCTCGTCTCGCGCGCACTGCCAAGCCGCGGCCGCAGCGCGTGCGTCCGCCAGGTCCTGCCTCAGGAAATGCCGTAGCTGTGACCAGACATCTCCCATCGCCAAGGTCGCCTCCACGATCTCGGCGGCATTGTCCACTCTGAGCCGGTGGGTGAGGTGGTCGTATCCGACGACGGGGCGACGAGACGCCACGGAGCCGGCCCACTTGCCACCAGGGGTTATCTCGACCTCGCGCTGGGAGGCAGACCGCCAGATCACAATCGCCGTCTCGGCGCCCGCTTCGGCGTTCCACTCGAAATGCAAGGTGTCACCACGGCCGTTCTCCAAGACGACAACCACCTCCGAGTCGGTGAGACCCGAGTGGGGAACCACAGCTCGTCGCGCATCTTCAGGGTTGAAGCCGGAGGCTTCTCCAGTGCCGCCGAACAAAGCAACTTCGAGGGCATCGGTGACGGTCGACTTGCCGGTCCCGTTGGGCGCGTGCACCACCACCAGCCCAGGCGAAGCCGGGAAGTCCAGCCTGAACGGTTCGGACGTCGCTCCTGGGGCCCCAGAGCCGTTCGCCGCACCTCGAAACCCTGCTAGCTCGACGGAACGCAAGAACCACGGACCGACCGCCATTGCATCCTTGAGGGGGTCCTCTGTCGTGTCGATGACGTTGCGACACCGCTCGAGAGCATTGCGAACCATGACGTCGGCTGCGCCGACACAACCCGACGGGAGCAGTATGTCCTCCACCTGTGCGACCGTCATGGCTCGACGCTCGCGACCTCCCGGACCGGTACCCGATTCGGACAACAGACCCTCCCGCCTGATGACGACCACACCGCGACCCTCGACCCGCTCGGCTTGGCCAGCTCTACGGATCAGCGATATGCTACAGGGTTGGCCACCACGGCAGAGGGGAAGACAAGCATGGCAACAGTCGTTCTCGCGAAGGAATTCCATCGAAATCTGGAGCTGGACGGTTCGCTCAAACCGCGAGCCTGGGACGTCCTCCGGAAGCTGCAGATGGACGAGGATCTGACCGGGCTGGACCTCAAGATCCCACAAGGTGCCCGTGATCCCCGCGTCCGCACCGCTCGTGTCACGGACAACCATCGCGCCGTCCTGTTCGCCGCGGGATCGAAAGAAGACGCTTACTACCTGTTGGTCGCCATTCGACCACATGACGAAGCCTACGAGTACGCCGGCAAGGTGACATTGCGCCTCAATCCGGCGAACGGTGTCGCTGAAGTACTGCGCGACACTGCGCCGCTGCCGGATCGCCCCTGGTCCAAACCGACCGCATCCGACGACGATCGACCGTTCTTGTTGCCGTATAGCTCTTCCGAGCTCGAAGGCCTGGGAATTCTGCCGTCGTTGACAAAGCAGGCCATCGGGCTCAGAGACGAAGACGCTCTGCAGGCGCTGTGCTTGGAAGCGCCTGCCTGGCAGGCATGTGCCCTGCTCGACTTGGCTTATGGCGAATCCCTGGAAGCCGTACGCCGCTCCTATGCACGCGAGGCCGGGACCACCAGGAGCCTGCCGACCGACTCGA
The DNA here is from genome assembly GCF_042723255.1 of Amycolatopsis thailandensis. Lineage (NCBI taxonomy): Bacteria > Bacillati > Actinomycetota > Actinomycetes > Pseudonocardiales > Pseudonocardiaceae > Amycolatopsis > Amycolatopsis thailandensis. The sequence continues at coordinate 69,610 of NZ_JBHXJK010000018.1, read as the reverse complement.
ACGACCCGGAGCAACTTCGCGACTCACTGAGCCGTTCGGCCTCGAGGATGGAATTCGTGGTCGTCGAGGACGACGACCATCTCTCCCGGATGGTCACAGGCGATTTCGCGACTTGGCGCACGTTCCTTCACCCGGCTCAACGCGACCTTGCCGAACGGCATCGGAAGGGCAGCTTCCGGATCGCAGGAGGTGCAGGCACAGGCAAAACAGTCGTCGCCATGCACCGAGCCGTACACCTGGCGAAGCGCGATCCGACGGCCCGGGTACTGCTCACCACGTTCACAGTGACGCTGGCAGCTCAGCTCGAAGACAACCTGCGGGCGCTCGCGGACGAAGACGTGCTGAAGCGGATCGACGTGATCGGCATCGACCGCCTGGCCCGCCAGATCGTCGCACGTACGACAGGTCGGGACATCACCGTGGTGTACGGCGACGAAGAAGAACGCCTGTGGGAGCGAGCCGCAGCAGCGGTCCAAGACCTGCCACCGTCCGATCGGGCAATCTTTACCCCGCGGTTCTTGGCTGCCGAGCACAAACAAGTGATTCTGGGCGAGGCGAACGCCAACCAACAGAGTTACCTCAGCGCCATTCGCAGAGGGCGCAAGGTGAAAATCGACCGTATTCAGAAGATCCGATTGTGGCGGATCGTCGAAGAGTTCGTCCACCGGCTTAGGGTCGACAAAAAGACGACGTTCTCGTTGATCGCCGCCGAGGCGGCAGCCATTGCCGGCTCCGACCGACTCCCTCAGGCGAACCGGTACGACCACGTTGTGGTGGACGAAGGCCAGGATCTATCTCCTGCCCATTGGCGCCTTCTGCGAGCCGTCGTCCAAGTCGGCCCTGACGACATGTTCATCTCCGAAGACGCACACCAACGCATCTATGGCGCACAGATCGTGCTGAGCAGACTGGGAATCGAAACTCGCGGACGTTCACAACGATTGACCTTGAACTACAGGACGACGCGGGAGGTGGTCGGCTACGCAACCCGAATTCTCGAAGGCGAAGCCTTTGTCGACCTCGATGAAGACGACGAGTCGACTCGCTTTTACAGATCTCTCCTCACCGGGCCACGCCCAGAACTTCAGCCTGCGGAAAGCTGGGAAGAAGCGCAGGACCTCGCTGTCCGAGTCCTCGAAAAGTGGGTATCCGAGACTTCCGAGGACTCCCTGAGCTCGCTAGCGGTGCTCACTCCCGACTGGGTTGTGTCCGAAAAAGTGTTACGAGCCATGAAAAAAGCCGGGATACCCGCCATGGTCACCAGAATCGACGGCCCGATGGATCCCAGAAAAGTACAGATCGCGACTGTTCACCGCGCCAAAGGTATCGAGTTCGACAGGTGCCTGGTCATCTCGGCAAGTGCCGAAAAATACCCACCCAGGAATGTCTTGGCGAAAAGCGCACCGTCGGAGCATCCGGCCATCGAATTGGAAAGTCGCTGCCTCTTGTATGTGGCATGCACTCGACCACGGCGACAGCTCGTGGTCGTATGGCACGGAGAACCCTCCAAGTTCCTGCCGTTCGACGTGGACATCGATGCACGAGATCGCGGACAGACAACCTGAGGGCACGAAGACCGGTCTCAGTGAACACAGATGAGGCCACTGTTCCGATCTTCGCGATGAGCTTGCCCCGCCTGCAGGAGGGGCAAGCTCATCGCCGGGGGTCACCGCGCCCGGTCGTAGACCAGCGCCATCTCCCCCAGTTCCCCGACCTCCTGATAAGCCAGCGTCCACTTCGAAGCCGGCAGGCCGTCGACGAACAGCCGCTGCCCGCCGCCGGTGATCTCGGGGCAGATCATCAGGTACAGCCGGTCGATCAGGTCCTCCACGAGAAGGGCCTTGATGACGCTGGCGCTGCTGTTGACCAGGATGTCGCCTTCCCCGTCCGCCTTCAGGTCGGCGATGACGCCGGCGGCTGGGGCGTTCGCGATGCGGGCGCGGTCCCAGGGCGCTTCGGTCAGGGTCGTGGAGAGGACGACTTTTTCGGCGTCCACCAGCCACTTCGCGTAGGCGCGGTCGCGCGGGTCGGCGTTCTCGTCGGCGGCGATCGTCGGCCAGAAGCCCAGGAATCCCTCGGCGTTCAGTCTGCCGAGGACCGCGGTCGTCGCCTTGTCGTGGATGCGCGCGAGGTGAGCGCGGGCGACGTCGGTGGTGGCATACGAGACGATCGCGCCCATGTCGCCGGGGCCACCGGGGCCGCTGTAGTGGCCGTCGAGGGTGAGGCTGATGTTAGCGGTGACGCGGCGGCCGGTCGGGTTCGTCATGTCGTTCGGTCCTTTTCCTGAGTGAGTCGGGCTGCGAGGTTGTCGAGCACCTGGCCCCAGCCGGTTTCGATCCCGGCGATGAAAGGCACGGCTTCGACGGTGGTTTCGGTGACGCGCAGGTCGAGCCGGAGCCGGGTCCCGCCCGGCGCTTCGGTGAAGTTCAGGTCGTAGTGACCGGTGAAGAAGACCTCTCCCTTGGCGTCCAGCACCGAGAGGTCGAACTCGAGGTGCCCGGGTTCGGTCGCGGCGCGGACCTCGCCCGCGGAGCGGTACCGCCCCTCCGCGTCGCGGTAGTCGAGAACGGCACGCCCGCCCGGCCACGGCTCGATGACGCAGTCGGTGACGGTCATCGAGGGCGGCGCCCACCACGACGCGAGCAGCCCGGGCTCGATCCAGTGCCGCCAGACGTCGGCACGCGGGGCGACCAGCAGGCGGTCGAACGAGAACATCCGTCCGTCCGCCCACCGGTCCTGCTTCGCGGCCTCGGTGTCCGCGCCGATCGCGGCCTGATAGCGCGCGAGGACATCCCGCTCGCCCTCGTTCGCCTCGATGGTCGCGATCAGCGCCCCCAGGCACCCTTCGAAGTCCTTCAGCGGAGCCGCCTCGACCGCGTAGACGCGACGCTGCCCGAGCGGGAACACCGTCACGAGCCCGGCGCGGGCGAGGGTTTGGAGGTGCTTGGTGGTCTGCGGCTGCCGCAGGCCGGTCAGCTCGGCGAGCTCGCCGACGGATCGGGGTCGCTCGGCGAGCAGCTCGACGATGCGCCACCTCGCTCCGTCACCCAGTGCTGCTGCGATCTGCTCCATGCCCAGAAGTATTCACTCAGCAGAATATTCTTGTCAAGGAATATCTTGGACCTGGAACTCCAGCAGGCTGCGCTCTTCGGTCAGCGTGGTGACGGAGTCGAAGACGAGACCGTGCGCGACGGCGAGTTCGCGGAGTTCTTCGAGACGCCGTTCGCGGCCGCCGTAGAGCACGAGCATGACCAGGTCCCACTCGGTTTGCGCGCCGAGTCCGCCGACCGCCTCGATGACCAGGACGCGGCCTCCCGGACGCGCCGCTTCGGCGCAGCGGGCCAGGACGCGATGGGCGTGCTCGTCGTCCCAGTCGTGGAGGATGTCCGACAGCAGATACGCGTCCGCCCCGGCCGGGAGCGGGTCGAAGAAGCTGCCCGCGGTGACCTCGGTCCGGTCTTCGAGTCCCTGCTCACGCAGCTCTTTCTCGGCGGCGGCCGCGGTCGGCGCGAGATCGACGAGATGGCCGCGCACCGAAGGATTGGCCGTCAGGATGGCGGCGAGCAGGCTGCCGTGACCTCCGCCGACGTCGACGATCGTGCCGAACCGTGACCAGTCGAACCCGGCGACGATCCCCGGCACCTGCGTCAGGAACCGTTGGGTCATCTGCCGGTCGAACGTCTCGCGCAGCCGGGGCTGATCGGCGAGGTCGGTCCAGAAGTCCTGCCCGTAGCGGCGGATGTAGCCCGCCTCACCGGTGGCGATGCTGTGCGCGAGTTCGACGAACGCCAGTTCGCCCCGCCCGCCGGCGGCGTTCATGTCCAGGAGGCCGGCGAGCCCGTTTCCCGCGTCGGCGCGGAGTTTCGCCCCGTACGCGGTCGTGCGATAGCCGGTCGACGTCGGCTCGACGACGCCGAGGGTGGCGAGATGCCCCAGTAGCAGGCCGAGGGGAAGCGGTGCTTGGCCGAGTTCCGTCGCGAGTTCGTCCACGCCGGCCCCGGCACCCGACAAACGGTCCGGCAATCCGAGGGTGACCGCGACCCGCAGCGCCATCGGCGTCGCGAGCCCGGCCAGCTTCAGGAATTCCTGTCTGTCCTTGTCATGAGTGGTCACGGCTATCCACTGTGGCAGCGCGGTCAACCGACTTACGGCGTCAACGTCCGCCCGGTGAGGCCCGCGGTCTCCACCGCCTCGACGTAGCTCCGCGCGACGACCGCCGCCGGGGTGCCGCCGTCCGGTTCACCGAGCGCCGCGAGCGTTTCGCTCACCCAGCCGGGGCTGACGGCGTTGACGCGGAGGCCGCGCGGCAGTTCGCGGGCCGCCGTGGCGACGAACGCTTCGAGACCGACGTTGGTCAGGACGCCGAAAGCGCTGCCGCGCAGCGCTTCCGGGATCCGGCCCGAGGTCAGCGTGACCGAACCGCCGTCCGGCAGACGCGGGATCGCGTGCCGAAGCAGGAACACCTGGCCGAGCAGTTTCCCTTGCAGTCCTTCGACGAACTCTTCGTCGGTGCCGCCGTCCACCGGGACCAGCGAACCACTTCCCGCGCAACACACGACGTGCTCGATCCCTGATTCGGCGGCGAAGACCGCGTCGAGTGTGCCGGGCCGCTCGACGTCCACCTTGATTTCGCCGGACCGGGACGCGGCGAGCACCGTGTGCCCGCGCGCGGTGAGCGCTGACGAGACCGCGGCCCCGATCGTCCCGGTGGCACCGACCACGAGGATCTTCATCGGCGTCTTTCCCCCTTCAAGGTCGTCCGGGCGTGATGCCGGGAATGGACTTCAGCTCCCCCAGAAGCATCGAGCTGACCGCCACAGGATAGTCGTCGAGCGCGTACAGCGACCCGGCGAGCTCCACCCGGACCGGGGTCTCCCCCTTGTGTGCCAGCAAAGTCCGCCTCAGTTCGAGGACCACGTCCTCGGTCAGCCGCGCGGCGACGGCGTGCAACGTCAGGGGCGGTTCTTCGTCCCCGGCCGCGGAAAGATCCAGCGGCACCAGGCCTCCGCCGAACACGGACATCTTGTCCTCCCGCCAGTTCACCCGGCCGCTGACGCGGACGGCGTTGTCCTCGGTCAGATCCGCCACGAACAACGCGTACGCCTTGGGAAAGAACAGCACTTCGAGCGCGGCGTCCAGATCCTCGATCGTGCAGACGGCCCACGGCTCGCCCTTCTTGTTCACCCGCCGCTCCAAGGAGGTGATGAGCCCGGCGACGACCAGTTCCCCCTCCCTCGGCGGATTGTCGAGGATCGCGGCGATCGGGCGGGGCGCGTGCCGGCGCAGGACGCGTTCCGCGCCGTCGAGCGGATGCGCGGAGACGTACAGCCCGAGCATTTCCCGTTCGTGGGTGAGCAACTCCTTGCGCGGCCACTCCTCGACACCGAACCTGAGATGAGCCAAGGGTGAGGTGTCTTCTTCGCTCTCCTCGTCCGCGCCGAAGAGATCGAACTGGCCCATCGCCTGCTTACGTTTCAACGGCACCACGGCGTCCACCGCGTCCTCGTGCACCCGCAGGATCGAGAGCCGCGTATGCCCGAGCGAGTCGAAAGCTCCCGCCTTGGCCAGGGACTCGACGACACGTTTGTTGCAGGCCAACAACTCCGCCTTGTCGAGGAAGTCCGTGAACGACGCGTACTTCCCCTTCTCCCGCCGCGTCGCGATGATCGAATCGACGACGTTCGCGCCGACGTTGCGCACCGCGCCCAGTCCGAAGCGGATCGCGTCCCCGACCGCCGAAAACCGGAGCCCCGACTCGTTGACGTCGGGCGGCAGCACCTTGATCCCCAGTCTGCGGCATTCCGAGAGGTAGACCGCCGACTTGTCCTTGTTGTCCCCCACCGAAGTCAGCAGGCCCGCCATGTACTCCGCCGGGTAGTTCGCCTTCAGGTACGCGGTCCAATAGCCGACCAGGCCGTAACCCGCGGCGTGGGATTTGTTGAACGCGTACCCGGCGAACGGCAGGATCGCGTCCCACAGGGCCTGTACGGCGTCGCGCGAGAACCCGTTGGCGACGATGCCGTCCCGGAAACCCTCGAACTCCTTCTCCAGCACCTCTTTCTTCTTCTTGCCCATCGCCTTGCGCAGCACGTCGGCGCGGCCCATGGAATAGCCGGCGACGTCACGCGCGATCCGCATGATCTGTTCCTGATAGACGATCAGGCCGTGCGTCTCGGCCAGGATCTCGCGCAGCGGCCCGGCCAGTTCCGGATGGATCGACTCGACCGGTTGCCTGCGGTTCTTGCGGTCCGCGTAGTTGTTGTGCGTGTTCATCGCGATCGGACCGGGCCGGTACAGCGCGTTCACCGCGATGATGTCGCCGAAACCGGTCGGCCCCATCCGGCGCAGCAGATCCCGCATCGCGCCGCCGTCGAGCTGGAAGACGCCGAGACTGTCGCCGCGGGCGAGCAGTTCGTAGGTCGCCCGATCGTCGACGCCGAGCGTGTCGAGATCGATGTCCTCGCCGCGGTTTTCCTTGATGTTGTCCAGCGCGTCGCCGATGACGGTGAGGTTCCGCAGGCCGAGGAAGTCCATCTTCAGCAGGCCGATGTTCTCGCACGACGGGTAGTCCCAGCCGGTGATCACCGCGCCGTCGTCCCGCCGCCACAACGGGATCGCGTCGAGCAGCGGTTCGCTCGACATGATGACGGCGCAGGCGTGCACCCCCGCGTTGCGGATCAGCCCTTCCAGCCCGCGGGCGGTCTCGAAGATCTTGGCCGCCTCGCCGTCCCCCTCCAGCAGCGCCCGGACCTCGGCGGCTTCGGCGTACCGCTCGTGGTCCGGCTCGACGATCCCGCCGAGCGGGATGTCCTTCGCCGCGACCGGCGGCGGCAGCGCCTTGGAGATCCGGTCCGCGATCGCGTATCCGCTCTGTCCATAGTGGACGCGTGCGGAGTCCTTGATGGCCGCCTTGGTCTTGATCGTGCCGAAGGTGATGACCTGCGCGACGTGCTCGGCGCCGTACTTGTCGGTGGCGTAGCGGATCATCTCGCCGCGCCGCCGGTCGTCGAAGTCCATGTCGATGTCCGGCATCGACACGCGTTCGGGGTTGAGGAACCGTTCGAAGAGCAGGCCGAGGTCGATCGGGTCCAGGTTGGTGATGCCGAGCGCGTACGCGACGAGCGAGCCCGCCGCCGAACCGCGGCCGGGCCCGACCCGGATGCCGACGCGGCGGGCGTGGTTCATCAGGTCGGCGGTGATCAGGAAGTACGCCGGGAAGCCCTTTTCGGCGATCACGCCGATCTCGAAGTCGGCACGGGCGGCATAGGCGTCGGGGACGCCGCCCGGCAACCGGCGGCGGAGCCCGGCGGCGACCTCCTCGCGCAGCCAGGACTCCTCGTCGTGTCCTGCCGGGACTTCGAAGACCGGCATGCGGTCGACATGCCGGTACACGTCGTCGTACGGCTCGATCCGTTCGGCGATGAGCAGCGTGGAGTCCGCCGCGCCCGGGACCTCGGCGTCCCAGTACCGGCGCATCTCCTCCGCGGACTTGAGGTAGTAGCCGTCGCCGTCGAACTTGAACCGGCCGGGATCGTCGAGGGTCTTGCCGGACTGGACGCACAGCAGTGCCGAATGCGCGTCCGCCTGATCCTGGGTGACGTAATGCGAATCGTTGGTGGCCAGGGGTTTCAGGCCGAGTTTGCGGCCGATGTCCAGCAGCCCGTCCCGCACGGACCGTTCGATCGGGAGGCCGTGGTCCATCAGCTCCAGGAAGAAATCGTCCGCGCCGAAGATGTCGCGGTAGTCCGAGGCCGCCCGGATCGCCTCGTCCGGCTGACCGAGCCGCAGCCTGGTCTGCACCTCGCCGGACGGGCAGCCGGTGGTGGCGATGACGCCTTCGTGGTGCCGGGCGAGGAGTTCGCGGTCCATCCGGGGCTTGCGGTAGTAGCCCTCCAGGCTGGCCAGGGAGGACAGTTTGAACAGGTTCCGCAACCCGGTCGCGTTCTCCGCCAGCATCGTCATATGCGTGTAGGCGCCGCCGCCGGACACGTCACCGCCGTCGCCACGCCGTCCCCAGAACACCGGCTTCTTGTGGAAACGCGACTCGGGCGCGAGGTAGGCCTCGATGCCGATCACCGGTTTGAGCCCGGCACGGACGGACTGCCGGTAGAACTCGTCGGCGCCGTACATGTTCCCGTGGTCGGTCATGCCCACGGCGGGCATGCCGAGCCGTTGGGCCTCGGCGAACAGCGGCGCGATCTTGGCCGCGCCGTCGAGCATCGAATACTCGGTATGAACGTGCAGGTGCACGAAGGAGTCCACCGGCCACTCCCCACGGTTGTACGATTCCGGTCCGACACGGCGATTGGACCCAAGTCACGCAGGTGATGTCCAACAAGCGACACGCGATCGGCGACAACCAGAAGTTGTAGGGAGAGCAAGGTGGAGCTGGACCTGGGCGCGGTGCGCGCGTTCCTCGCGGTGGCCGAGGACCGGTACTTCAGCGAGGCTGCGATCCGGCTGGAGGTGAGTCAGCAGGCGATCTCCAAACGGGTCGCCAAACTCGAAGCGGATCTCGGCGTGCGGCTGCTTTCGCGGACCCGCGGCGGCGCCGAGCCGACCGAAGTCGGCGAGGAGTTCCTAGTCCACGCCCGGGCGCTGATCAGCCTCGCGGACCAGGCCGTCGAACGTCTTCAAGGCAGGCGCCGCCCCCTGCGTGTCGACGTCCTCGGCACCCGGCTGGCGACCATGGAGGTGATCCGTGCCTTCCACGCCGACCACGACGACGAACTGGAGCTCGTCACACCGGGTTTGGGCGCGGTGCGCCGGTCGATGCTGCCCGATTCGGTCGACGCGGCCTTCGCCCGCGTAAACACGGTGAAAGACCCCGGGATCGGCCGGATACCGGCCTACCTGGAGCCGGCGAACCTGCTGGTGGGGCGGCGGCATCCGCTCGCACGACGGCGCCGGGTCACGATGGCGGAGCTCGCCGGTCTGACGGCGTGGATGCCGTACAACGCACGGGCCAGCGAATGGGCGGAGTTCTGGCAGGAGCTGTGCCCGGCGTTCGGGATCCTCGTCGACACCGACGGCCCGAACTTCGGGCTCGAACACCACATCGAGGTGCTCGGCGAGTCGAAGGACCGCCTGGGTTTCGTCGGCGCGAAGATGCACGTGCCCTGGCATCCGGACGTCGTCCAGATCCCGCTCGTCGACCCGACGCCGGTGTACCCGTTCTCTCTGCTGTGGCGGCACGAGAACCGGCACCCCACGCTGCCGCTGCTGATCGAGCACGTCCGGTCTCATTACCGGCCCTTCGACCCGGATCGCCAGTGGCTCCCGGTGGCGGACCGCGAGGCCATGACCCCTGTGCACGATGCCAACGGTTCGGAAAAGTGAAGCCGTGGTCACCGGCGAGGACGTGCGGGCGAACCTGCCGGACATGCGGGTGTCCGAGAGCCACGCGCCGGGCGTGGACAAGGTGCGATATCCCGGTACCAGTTCATCGTAGACGCGGCACGACCCTGGAAGTCCGTGAAGGCCTCCTTCCCTACCTTCAGAGTAGGGAAGGAGGCCTTCACGGACCTCCAGGTTCAGCCGATGATGTCGATCTCGAACTCCACGTCCGAGCTGTATTCGTAGTCCGCCCACACCGCGCCCGGCAGGGCGTACCGCCGGTGCGACACGGTCTTGGGGTTGAATCCGGGTGTCTTCAAGGGATTCCCGCCGACGCCGACCTTGTCGCTGCCCCAGGCGTAGATGTTGCCCTGCCATACGGGCGAGTCGGTGACGCCGTCGCCGTCGACGCGCGGGCGGACGACGATCGCTGCCGACTCGCTGCCGGAGAGCAGCAGCCGCACGGACGTGGTGGCGGTACTCGCCGGAATGGTCCTGCGTTCCATGAGTTCTGAGCTCGCCTTCCGTTTCGGGGCGGCACCGCCGCCGGTCAAGTGGGCGTTCGTGTAGGACTCGTCGAGGTCGACACTGCTCGCGCGGATACCGGGGACCTGACCGGATTCCGTGAACTGGTGGATGTCGTAGCGGCCCGCGGCCGGATCGGGTTTCGCACCGAACCGCGCGATCCAGATGACCAGGTCCCGCACGCCGAACTGGTCCGGGCGCAGCATCTTGGCGTGCGCGTTGTTCATGTAGACACCGGGACGGAACCCGTGTTCCGCCACGCGGTTGCAGAACCTGATCGCGAAGTCGCGCTTGCGCCCGTCGGGGATGTCCGGCATACCCGAGCCGGGCGGGTTGTCTTCGAGGTCGAGCATCGGGACACATCCGGTCGCCCCGAGCCGCCGGACCTCGTTGATCAGCACGTCGGCCTGCGCTTCCGGCGAAGGATTCGCCTGGGCGAAGTGATAGCCGCCCACCGGGATTCCCACCGATTTCGCGCCTGCCACCAGCGCCTCGCCGGTGTTGCGGCCGCCGTTCGGCAAGCCACCACCGTCGGTGAGCTTGACGAAGACGAACGTCACCCCATGATCCTTGACGGCTTGCCAATTGGTAACGGTCTGAAAGCGACTGTAGATATCTATTCCCAGCGCCATCGTTACAGCCTGACGGGTGTACCTGTTGGACAAAAGGGCCTAGTGGGCGATTACAGGTACGTCCGATTCGCCCTTTTGGGCGGCCCCTCCCTGGCTGACCCGGCTCACCCATACCCGTACTGTGAGTGTCATGGCGTCTCGAAGCCCCTTTCGCTGGATGACCCGGTGGGCGGACTGGTTCGAAGAGCGCGGCGTCTACGTCCCGGGCGAGGAGAGCCGGGCGGTCGATCCGATGCGCGATTTCGGCTGGTTGATCGTGGCCTGGGTGTCCGGTCTGGCGATCTTCATCCTGTTCTTCGCCTTCGCCGTTTGATCTCGGCGGGTGTGTCACCGAGGTGACGGCTGTCACTAGCCGTGCCCTTCCGATCACGGATCGGCCACGGCTGTACACCAGGTGCGCGTCAACCCGGCCGTGCCGCTCCTCTCGGCTGCGGAAGACCGTCACTCTGGACTCTTCGGCACTAATGACTACCTCGAACGGCCCACCCGCACCGCCGACTGGAGTAACCGCACATGGCGCCCCCGCGCACCCCGAAGCTCTTGATCGCCGCCTGCTCACTGATGCTGGCGGCCGCGTGCGGGGTTCAGGCACCGGAAAAAGGGGCCGCCGTGCTCGGCGCGGACGCCCCGGCACCGGGGCTGGCGGCGACGCACGCGGAGGGTGACCTCGCGTTCGGCGCCCCGCACCGGTTCGCGACCGGGGTGACGATCGCCGTGTCCGCGCCGAAGTCGTTCCGCCCCAGCGCGTCGGCGTACCCGCAGAGTCCGCGCGCGGTGGCCTTCGGCATCGAGGTGACGAACGCGGGCGACGGCACGTACCGGCTCTCCGGCCTGTCCGTGACCGGCGAGGTGGACGGCGAAAGCCCGTCGGTCAAACAGGTCGTCGACCCCACACAGGGCTACAACGGCATCGCGGACGCCGGCAAGGACGTGGCGCCCGGCCGGTCGGTCCACTTGAACCTGGCGTTCGCCGTGCCGGACAGGCCGGTGAAGCTGCGCCTCCAGGTGCGGCCGAGCCCCTCGGAGCCGGTCGCCGCGAAGTACTGCGGGAAGGTCTGACGCCGCCGGTTCGCTACCGTGTGCGTCATGACCGAGCAGCGACTCTCCCCCGGCGACAAAGCGCCCGACTTCACCCTCCCCGACAGCGAGGGCAACGACGTCAAGCTCAGCGACTTCCGCGGCAAGTCGGTCGTCGTGTACTTCTATCCGAACGCCGGCACGCCGGGCTGCACGAAGCAGGCCTGCGACTTCCGGGACAGTCTCGCCCAGCTCAACGACGCCGGTTACCAGGTCCTCGGCATCTCGCCGGACAAGCCCGCGAAGCTGGCGAAGTTCGTCGAAGCGGAAGGGCTGACCTTCCCGCTGCTCTCCGACACGGAGAAGACCGTCCTCAAGGCGTACAGCGCCTTCGGCGAGAAGAAGAACTACGGCAAGGTCTACGAAGGTGTCATCCGCTCGACGTTCGTCGTCGACGCCGAGGGCAAGATCGCCGTGGCGCAATACAACGTGCGGGCGACGGGACACGTCGCGAAGTTGCTGCGGGACCTCGACCTGGCGTCCTGAATCGTGAGTGGCGATTCGGGTCAGAACCCGGATCGCCACTCACGACCACCTCAACCGGCCAGCTTCCGCAGCTCCCCCACCAACGCGCGCAAAGCTTTCCCCCGATGCGAAGCACCGTCCTTTTCGGACGGATCCAGCTCGGCCGAGGTCCGCGTCCCGCCCTCGGGCACGAAGATCGGGTCGTACCCGAATCCGTTGGCACCACGGCGTTCCCGGATCAGCGAACCTCGCCATTCCCCGCGCACCACGGTCTCGTCGCCGCCGGGGACGACCAGCGCGGCCGCGCAGACGAAGGCCGCGCCCATCCGCTCGTCGGGTGTGTCGGACAGCTGCGCCAGCACGAGGTCCAGGTTCGCTTCGTCGTCGCCGTGCTTGCCCGACCAGCGGGCCGAGAGCACGCCCGGCATGCCGTTGAGCGCGTCCACGGCGATGCCGGAGTCGTCGGCGATGGCCGGAAGGCCGGTCGCGGCGGCCGCGTCCTGCGCCTTCGCGAGCGCGTTGCCTTCGAAGTCCGGAGCGGTTTCGGGTGCTTCGGGGAACTCGGGGACGTCGGCGAGGCCGATGACCTCGACGCCTTCGATCCCTTCGGCCACCAGGATGCGCCGGAGTTCTCCGAGCTTCTTCGCGTTGCGGGTGGCCAGGAGCAGCTTGGTCACTTCGCGCCCTTCTTCTTGTCCGGGCGCGGCTCGGGGAGTTCGCCGGGATACGGCAGCGCGAGGGCCTCGGTCTGGAGCCGGGTCAGCTCCTCGCAGCCCGCCTGCGCTATGTCCAGCATGGTGTCCAAAGTGGACCGCGCGAAGGTGGCGCCCTCGCCGGTGCCCTGCACCTCGATGAGGGTGCCCGCGTCGGTGGCGACGACGTTCATGTCGACCTCCGCGCGCGAGTCCTCTTCGTAGGGCAGGTCGAGGCGCACCCGGCCGTCGACGACGCCCACGCTCACCGCGGCCACGGAGGACGAAAGCGGCTGCGGGTCGGCGAGGCGGCCCGCGGCGCCGAGCCAGGTGACGGCGTCGGCGAGCGCGACGTAGCCACCGGTCACCGCGGCCGTGCGGGTGCCGCCGTCGGCCTGGATGACGTCGCAGTCGATGACGATCGTGTTCTCCCCCAGCGCCGCCAGGTCGATGCAGGCGCGAAGGGACCGGCCGATCAGCCGGGAGATCTCGTGGGTGCGGCCGCCGACGCGGCCCTTGATGGATTCGCGGTCGCTACGGGTGTTGGTCGCCGACGGCAGCATCGCGTACTCGGCGGTGACCCAGCCGAGGCCGGAACCGGCCCGCCAGCGGGGGACGCCTTCGGTGACGCTCGCCGCGCACAGCACCCTGGTGTCGCCGAATTCGATCAACACCGAGCCCGCGGGCCACCGCTGGAAACCGCGGGTGATCTTGATGTCGCGAAGCTGGTCGTCGTTCCTGCCGTCTTTTCTCGCCACGGCCGCCACTCTAGAACCCCGCGTCAGAGGTCGTAGACGGCGCCCTGTTCGACCAGCTCGGCCGCGGGGTACGCGACGGCCGCCTCGGCGAGGACGGCGGCGCGGTCGGTCCAGGGCGCGACGTGGGTGAGCAGCAGCCGCCCCACCTCGGCCTTGCGGCCCAGCTCCCCCGCTTCCTTGCCGGACAGGTGGACACCGGCGGGCCGGTCGGGCGAGTCGGTCCAGGACGCTTCGGAGAGCAGGACGTCGACACCACCGGCGAGGTCGGTGAGGGTGTCGCAGACGCCGGTGTCGCCGGTGTAGGCGAGGGTCTTGCCGCCGTGCGCGATCCGCAGGCCGAACGCCGGGGTCGGGTGATCGACCGGGACCGCGGTGATCTCGAACGGACCGATCCGCTCGGGCTCCGCGCTCAGCGGGTGGAAGGCGAAGACGTCGGAGAGATCGGTGGTCGCCCGCTCCTCCTCGTTCGCCGCGTAGGCGTAGGCGAGCCGCTCGTGCACGTCGGACGGCCCGTACACCGGCAGCCGGGCCGGCCTCGCCGGATACGGCAGCGCCGGGTGGTAGCGCCGCAGCACGGTGAGCGCGCTGACGTCGGCGCAATGATCGGGGTGGAGATGCGAAAGGATCAGCGCGTCCAGGTCGAACGGGTCGCGCAAGGCCTGAAGCCTGGCGAGCGTCCCGTTGCCGAATTCGAGCCCCAGGACGAACCCGTCCGCCTCGAGCAGATAGCCGGACGCGGCGGCGTTGGGCCCGGGGATGCTGCCTGAGCAGCCGAGGATCGTGAGACGCACTGTGACACCTTAAGCACGGAATCGGCGATTTTACGCACTGGTGGGAGCGAGCACACCCGGCGCGAAGCCCATGAACCGCTGAGCGAGCCTGGTGAACGGCTCGGCGGATCCGGTGGCGACGAACTCGTGCCGGGGCGGGGTGTCGCGCTCGGCGAGGAGATCGTCCTCGGTGAGGACACGCACGAGGTCACGCGCGGTCTCTTCGGCGCTGGACACCAGCGTGACGTCCTGACCCATGACGATCTGCAGCACCCCGGACAGCAACGGGTAGTGCGTGCAGCCCATGACCAGCGTGTCGACTTGCGCGTCCAGCAGTGGTTCCAGGTAGCCCTGTGCGAGCCCGAGCACCTGACGTCCGGTGGTGATGCCGCGTTCGACGAAGTCCACGAACCGCGGGCACGCGACGCTGGTGATCTCGACGTCCTGCGCGGCGTTGAAGGCGTCGTCGTAGGCGCGGGACCGGACGGTGCCCTCGGTGCCGATCACGCCGATCCGGCCCGAACGCGTGGCGGAGACGGCCCGGCGCGCGGCCGGGAGGACGACCTCGACCACGGGGACGTCGTAGCGCTCCCTCGCGTCCCGAAGGCAGGCGGCGGAGGCGGTGTTGCAGGCGATGACCAGCGCCTTCACCCCGCCTTCGACGATGTCGTCCAGCGCTTCCAGCGCGTACTGGCGTGCCGTCGCGATGGGAAGCGGCCCGTACGGGTTGCGGGCGGTGTCGCCGACGTAGCGCAACTGCTCACCGGGCAGCTGCTCCAGGATCGCCCTGGCGACGGTGAGCCCGCCCACCCCGGAATCGAAGACGCCGATCGGGGCGTCGGCGCTCGGCTTGGTCACCCGGCGAGGTTACCGGGACCGGTCGCTTTCCTGGCCTGGGACCTGTCCATCCGCGCGACCACCCAGGCCGCGAAGATCCCGGACAGCGCGCCGAACAAGTGTCCTTGCCACGAGACGTTCGGCGTACCCGGAAGCAGTCCCCAGAGCATTCCGCTCCAGATGCCGAGCAGCACCACGGCGACCAGGATCTGCCCGGCCGCCCGATTGAAGATGCCCCTGACCAGCAGGAACGCGAGCCAGCCGAAGGCGACGCCGGACGCTCCCACGGTCACCGTGCCGCTCGGCGCGATCAGCCAGACGCCGAGGCCGGAGAGCACCCAGATGATCGCGGTGACCAGCACCCACCGGCCGATGCCCGCCGCCATCCCGAGGAAGGCGAACACCAGGACCGGGACGGTGTTGGAGAACAGATGCCCCCAGCCCGCGTGCAGCAACGGCGCCCACAGCACGCCGTCGAGCCCGGAGAAGTCGCGGGCGACGATGCCGCCCTGGTCGAGGTCGGCGGGCAGCACGACGTCGACCAGCTCGACCAGGTAGAGCAGCACGGTGAAGGCCAGCGCCACGATCGCGGCGGCCTTCGGGTTCGGCGGCAGGACGCGTTTGGCCGGATCCGCACCGGGCGACTCGCTCGCCGGGACCGGCTGGGGAGGCAAAGTGGTCACCACCCCAGGCTACGAGCGGAACACCGGGATCGCCTCCGTGAGAACCCTGAATTGTCGGTGGGTGCCGCTACGGTCGCTCGCATGGGGATCTCTGCTTCCGAGCACGTCGACGTGCCCGTCTACCTCGCGCGACTCGGCCTCGAACACGAGCCGCCGGGCCTCGACGCGCTCTTCAGGCTGCACAAGGCACACGTGGAGCGGGTGCCGTACGAAGATTTCGAAGTCCAGCTGGGCCGGGTGACGTCGCTGGATCCGGCGGTGTCGTTCGGCCGGATCGCCGCCGGTCGCGGCGGCTACTGCTACCACCTCAACGGCGCGTTCTCGGCCCTGCTGCGAGCGCTCGGCTACCAGGTCACCCGGCATCCGAGCGGAGCGCAGCTGGCCGGCGAACAGGCCGGGATCCACCTCAACCACCTCGCCCTGACGGTGACCGGGCTGCCGGAGGCACCCGAGGACGGCTGGCTGGTCGACGTGGGCCTCGGGGACGGCATCCACGAGCCGGTCCCGTTGCGTGAAGGCGAGTACAAACAGGGGCCGCTGGTGTTCCGCATGCGGGCCTCGGAGGTCACGCCCGGCGGCTGGCGGTTCGACCACGATCCGCAGGGCAGTTTCGTCGGGATGGATTTCGCGCCCGAGACGGCGGTGATGCCGGACTTCGCCGAGAAGCATGTCGAGCTGTCCACGTCCGAGGACTCCGGATTCGTCCGCACGCTGGTGCTCCAGCGGCGCGACGCCGAGGGCGTGGACTCGCTGCGCGCGCTGACCTTGAGCGGCCTGCCGGGCGGCAAGACCGTGCTGGAATCACCGGCCGAGTGGTGGACGGCGATCGAGGACGTCTTCGGGGTGGCTCGCGGCGGTTTCACCGGTGAAGAACAAGACAGGCTGTGGCGGCAGGCCGTCGGCCAGCACGAACGTCATACGGCGGGAGGGAGCGAGGACTTGCCCAACGCGTAGTCCACGGCCGCTTCGGCGTGCAGCCGGGTGGTGGGGAAGGTCGGCACCGGGCTGTCTTCGGGGCCGACGAGCAGTTCGATCTCGGTACAGCCGTAGATCACACCCTCGGCGCCTGCTTCGACGAGCCTCGCGATGACCTCGCGGTACCGCTCGCGAGAGTCCTCGGTGACGACGCCGTGGACGAGTTCGTCGTAGATGACGCGGTGCACCGTGTCGCGGTCGCGCTCGTCCGGGACGAGCACGTCGAGCCCGTGTGCAGCGAGGCGGTCGCGGTAGAAGGGCTGGGCCATGGTGAAGCCGGTGCCCAAGAGGCCGACTCTGTGGATGTTCGCAGCCTTGATCGCGGCGGCCGTGGCGTCGGCGAGATGTAGTAGCGGGACGCCGAGGCCTTCGGTGAGCTGATCGGCGACCTTGTGCATCGTGTTGGTGCACAGGACGACAAAGTCCGCTCCGGCGGCTTCGAGGGCGCGTGCGGCGCGGTTCAGTTCCCGTCCGGCTTCGTCCCAGCGGCCTTCGGCCTGCATCGCCTCGATCTCGGCGAAGTCCACGGAGTAGAGCACGGTGCGCGCGGAGTGGAACCCGCCGCGCAGCTCACGGACGCGCTCGTTGACCAGCCGGTAGTACCCGGCCGACGATTCCCAGCTCATCCCGCCCAGCAGCCCGATGACCTTCATGCCCGCCATCGTGCCAGCGCGTGTCATGAGGGGTCCCCATAGGACGAAATCTGTCCCATGGGGACCCCTCATGACATCCGGAAGCCAGGTCAGGCCCAGAGCTGCCCGTCGAGCCGCTCGGCCGCTTCGTCGAGCGAGCCGGAGTACGCGCCCGTGGAGAGGTACTTCCACCCGGCGTCCGCGACCACGAAGGCCACGTCGGCGGGCTTACCCGCGGCGGCGGCCTTCTCGGCGACCGCCAGCGCGGCGTGCAGCACGGCACCGGTCGAGATACCCGCGAAGATGCCTTCGTGCTCCAGCAGCTCGCGAGTCCGGCGAAGCGCGTCGTACGCGCCGACGGAGAACCGGCCGTTGAGCACGCTGGCGTCGTAGAGCTCCGGGACGAAGCCTTCGTCGAGGTTCCGCAGGCCGTAGACCAGCTCGCCGTAGCGCGGTTCGGCCGCGATGATCTGCACGTCCGGCTTCGCCTCGTGCAGGTACCGCCCGACGCCGACCAGGGTGCCGGTGGTGCCGAGGCCGCCGACGAAATGCGTCAGCGTCGGCAGGTCCTTGAGCAGTTCGGGTCCGGTGCCGCGGTAGTGCGCGTCGGCGTTGGCCGGGTTGCCGTACTGGTAGAGCATGACCCAGTCCGGGTTGGCCTCGGCCAGTTCCTTCGCCCGGCGCACGGCCTCGTTGGACCCGCCCGCGGCCGGGGAGAAGACGATCCGCGCGCCGTACGCCTGCAACAGCTGCTTGCGTTCGGTGGAGGTGTTCTCCGGCATGACGCACACCAGGCCGTAGCCCTTGAGCTTCGCGGCCATGGCGAGCGCGATCCCGGTGTTCCCCGACGTCGGCTCCAGGATGGTGGAGCCGCGCCGGAGGGTGCCTTCACGCTCGGCGGCCTCGATCATCGCCAGTGCGGGGCGATCCTTGATCGAACCGGTCGGGTTGCGGTCCTCCAGCTTCGCCCACAACCGCACGTCGTGGGTGGGCGAAAGCCGGGGAAGGCCGACCAGCGGGGTGCCGCCGAGCGCGTCGAGCAGCGACTCGAAGCGAGCCATCGATCAGCCACCGGCCACGGCGGGCAGGATGGTCAGGGTGTCGCCGTCCTTGACCTCGGCCTCGAGGCCACCGGAGAAACGGACGTCCTCGTCGTTGACGTAGACGTTGACGAAGCGGTGCAGCTTCTCTTCCTTGACCAGGCGGGCCTTGAGGCCGCCGTGGCGGGACTCGATGTCGTCGATCACCTCGAGCACGGTCTTGCCGGTCGCCTCGACGGACTTCTCGCCGCCGGTGTGCGTACGCAGGATGGTCGGGATGGACACGGTCACGGCCATGGTTTTCTACCTCCGGTGGTTTCTCTACTACGCAGACGTTCGGGCCGGTCCGGGTTATTCCGGACGGGGTTCAGCCGATGATCTCGACGGGCTCCTCGGTGATCTCCCCGTCCACGATCCTGTACGACCGGAACTGATGCGAATCGGGGTCCTTGGTGGAGACGAGCACGTAGTGCGCGTCTGGTTCCGAGGCGTACGAGACGTCGGTGCGGGACGGGTAGGCGTCGGTCGCGGTGTGCGAGTGGTAGATGACCACCGGGACCTCGTCGTTGGCGTCCATCTCGCGGTAGAGCTTGAGCAGGTCGCCCGAATCGAATTCGTAGAACGTGGGCGAGCGCGCCGCGTTCAGCATCGGGATGTATCGCTCGGGGCTGTCCGAGCCCTCGGGACCGGCGATCACCCCGCACGCCTCATCGGGATGGTCACGACGGGCATGGGCGACGATCTCGTCGACTAGTTCACGGCGGATCCGGAGCACACCGCACATCTTAGGTGCTGGACGCGGTCGGTCCACACTCTGAGATTGCCGCCACTCGATCCCGCGTTTCGTCCTCTGGATGCGGTCCTTGCGCGTGCAACTACCGCATCCAGAGGACGAAATGCGAAGTCAGTGGTCAGGAGAGGGCTTCGGGCCAGACGTCGCGGTACGCGCGCATGTCACCGGCCGAAGTGGCCGAAAGCACGCCGTGCACCATCGCCCGCCCGAACACCCGCGCGGCCGCCGAGCACAGCGTGTCCAGAACCATCGCGCGCCGCGCCGCCGCGACGGGACCCGCGCCGCCGGGCAGCTCGCGGTCGCCGGTCGCCAGCGCGAACACCGTGTCGCCGTCGAACATCGTGTGCGCCGGGCGGACCGCCCTGGCGAGACCGTCCTGCGCGGCCACCGCGAGCCGCCGTGCCTCCGCTTTGGACAGTGCCGCGTCGACAGCCACGACGCCGATGGTCGTGTTGAGCCCCGCCGCCTTCGTCTCGACGTCGCCGGGCCGGTCGGGCCAGCGGACACCGAACTCGCCGTCGACCTCGTGATCCGCCGCGAAGGCACGGCCGGTCGAGAGGTCGACGGCCTCGCCGGCGGCGTTCACGGCGGCGACGACGCCGACGGTGAACTCCCCGACCCGCTCCGAAGCGGTCCCGATCCCACCTTTGAGTGATCCTGCCTTCGCTCCGGCGCCCGCGCCGACGGTCCCCAGGGGCACAGGGCCCCCGGCGGCCGCTTCGCAAGCCGCGTAACCGAAGGAAGCGTCCGGACGGTTGCCCCAGTCACCGCGCGGCAGGTCGAACAGCACCGCCGCGGGCACGATCGGCACCACTTCGTGCGGCTGGGTCCCGACCGGGATCCCCAGGTTCCGCTCGGCGAGCCAGCGCATGACGCCGTCCGCCGCGGCCAGGCCGTACGCGCTCCCGCCGGACAGGCAGATCGCGTTCACGTGCTGGACCAGGTTCTCCGGCTCCAGCAGATTGGTCTCCCGCGTACCCGGCGCGCCACCGCGCTGGTCGACCGCGCCGACGGCGCCATCGGGGACCAGCACGACCGTCGTCCCGGTCGCCCAGCCGTCGCCGACCCGCTCGTGGTGCCCGACCAGCACGCCGGGAACGTCGGTGATCACGAGGTCAGCGACTGGATGAGGGTCTCCTGCACCCACGTCAGCCAGTGGTAGACGCCGAGATGCGGCGCGCGGGGATCGTCTTCGGGCAGCTCGTCGGGCATGTCCTCGGTGACGTCGAGCGCGGTGCCCAGCGCGAGCCGGACGTCGTTGAGCGCGCCCAGCCACGCGTCGGCCTGCTCGAAGGTCAGCCGCACGTTCCCGCCGTCACGCGGCAGGGTGTCCAGCACGATCTTGGCGACGCCGACCTTCTTGTCCAGCAGATCGGGCTCGTGGATCGACCGCATCGCGGCGGCCGAGTCGATGTCCTCGCGGGTCGGGTTGTCCGGGTCCAGCTTGTGGAAGTCCGGCAGCAGCCGGGAGAGCACCGGATCGTCCGGCGACTCCGTCGGTCCCGTCCGGATCCCGGTCAGCTCCGCCAGCTCGTCCTGCGGCGCCTCCTCGGCGCGCGCAGTGAGCATGTCCTCCAGCTGGCTGACCAGACCGCGCAGCACCGCGGCCTCCTGCTGCTCGAAACCGGCGACGATGGTCTCGCCCTTGCGGCGCCATCCGTTCATGAGGGCTGCTCCATAGTGGCCCAGAGGCCGGCCGCGTGCAGTTTCGCGACGTCGGTCTCCACCTTCTCCTTGGAACCGGAGGACACGATCGCCTTGCCCTTCTGGTGCACGTCGAGCATCAGCTTCGTCGCGTGGTCCCGGCTGTAACCGAACAGCTTCTGGAACACGTACGTCACGTACGACATGAGGTTCACCGGATCGTTCCAGACGACCGTCCGCCAGGGCTTGTCCTCAGAGACGACTTCTACTCCCTGTGGATCAACCTGCGTCTGCTCGGATGCGACAGGCGTGGACATGCACTCCATGGTGTCACGGGCCCAACCCGGTACGGGTTGGCAGGTCCGGCCATGTGGGTGAATAGGCTGGCACCATGGGTTTCCCCGAGGCGGCCACTGGCGCCAGCACCGCGCTGCTCACCGACCACTACGAGCTGACCATGCTGGCCAGCGCGCTGTCCGACGGGACCGCGGACCGGCCGTGCGTCTTCGAGGTCTTCGCACGTCGGCTCCCCGACGGCCGCCGCTACGGCGTCGTCGCGGGCACCGGGCGGGTCCTCGACGCGATCGCGGACTTCCGGTTCACCGACGCCGAGCTGAGCCAGCTGGAAGCGACGGCCGTCGTCGACGACGCCACCCTTTCGTGGCTCGCGGACTACTCCTTCTCCGGGAACATCGACGGCTACGCCGAGGGCGAGCTGTACTTCCCCGGCTCCCCGATCCTGACCGTCACCGGAGGCTTCGGCGACGCCGTCGTGCTGGAGACGCTGATCCTCTCGATCCTCAACCACGACAGCGCGATCGCGTCCGCGGCGGCGCGGATGTCGGGCGCCGCGCACGGCAGGCCGATCATCGAGATGGGCGGGCGCCGCACGCACGAGTGGGCCGCCGTCGCCGCCGCGCGGGCCTCGTACCTCGCCGGTTTCGCGACGACCTCCAACCTCGAAGCGGGCCGCCGCTACGGCATCCCGACGCGGGGCACCGTCGCGCACGCGTTCATGTTGCTGCACGACAGCGAGGAAGAGGCGTTCCGCGCGCAGGTCGGCAAGATGGGCGCCGACACCACGCTCCTGGTGGACACCTACGACATCACCAAGGGCATCGAGACCGCCGTGCGGGTGGCCGGGACCGAGCTCGGCGCGATCCGCATCGACTCCGGCGACGTCGGCCCGCTGGCGCGCAAGGCCCGCGAGCAGCTGGACTCCCTGGGCGCCAAGGACACCCGCATCGTGGTGTCCGGCGACCTCGACGAACACGCCATCGCGGCGCTGCGGGCGGAACCGGTCGACGCGTACGGCGTCGGGACCTCGGTCGTCACCGGCTCCGGCGCGCCGACCGCCGGGATGGTCTACAAGCTCGTCGAGGTCGACGGCAAGCCGGTCGCCAAGCGCAGCGCGCACAAGGAATCCCGCGGCGGGCGGAAATCCGCGATCCGGCGGCACCGCGAGACCGGCACCGCCGTCGAAGAGGTGATCTGGACCGCCGGCTCGGCGGTACCGGAACGGGGACCGAACGACCACGAATTGCAGATTCCGCTGGTCCGGGACGGCCGGACGGTGGATGATTTGCCCACGCTGGACGACGCGCGCCAGCGGCTCCGGCGGGCGCTGGTGAGCCTGCCGTGGGAAGGGCTCAAGCTCTCGCACGGGGAGCCCGCCATCCCGACCGTATTCGTCTGAAAAGAACTCAGGAGAAACACATGGGGACCGCCCTGATCGTGGTCGATGTGCAGAACGACTTCTGCGAAGGCGGGTCGCTCGGCCTGCCCGGTGGCGCCGCCGCCGCCGAAGCGATCTCCAAGCAGGCCGCCGAAGGTGGCTACGCGCACGTCGTCGCCACCCGCGACTACCACATCGACCCGGGCGACCACTTCAGCGAGACGCCGGACTTCAAGGACAGCTGGCCGCGGCACTGCGTCGCCGGCACCTCCGGCGCGTCGTTCCACCCCGCGCTCGACGTGGTCCCGATCAGCGAGGTCTTCTCCAAGGGCGAGTACTCCGCCGCGTACTCCGGCTTCGAAGGCAACGCGCGTGACGGCAAGACACTCGACACCTGGCTGAAGGAGCGGGACGTCACCGAGGTCGACGTCGTCGGCATCGCGGCCGACTTCTGCGTCCGCGCGACGGCGCTCGACGCGGCGAAGGCCGGCTTCAAGGTGCGGGTGCTGCTGGATCTCACCGTCGGCGGTTCGCAGCCGACGGTCGACGCCGCGCTCAAGGACTTCGACGAGGCGGGCGTCACCTACACCGGAAAGGCGCCGGTCCCGGCCGCATGATCCAGCACGACCTCCAGGACACCCTGATCGAGAACCGGCTTGTCGCGATCCTGCGGGCCGCCGACGCGAGCCGGTTCGCCGACGCCGCGACGGTGCTGCACGCGGCCGGGGTGCGGGTGCTCGAAACGGCGTTGACGACGCCGGGCGCCCCGGACGCCATCACGACCATCCGCAAGAAGCTCGGCGACGACGCGCACGTCGGCGCCGGGAGCGTCCGCGAGGTGTCCGATGTGGACCTCTCGGCGGACGCGGGCGCGACGTTCCTGGTCACGCCCACGGTGAACCCGCTGGTGCTGGAACGCGCGCACGAACGCGGGCTGCCGGTGATCTGCGGCGCGCTCACGCCCACCGAGATCGACCAGGCCTGGCGGCTCGGCGCGGCGGCGGTGAAGGTGTTCCCGATCGCCGCCGTCGGCGGGATCGCCTACCTGCGGGCGATCCGGGCGCCGATGCCGGACATCCCGCTCGTGCCGACCGGTGGCGTGCACCTGGCCGACGTCGGGAAGTACCTCGAAGCGGGTTCGATCGCCGTCACGGCCGCCACGCCGCTGCTCGGTGACGCGCTCACCTCCGGCGGGTCGCTGACGGACCTCGCGACCCGGGCGGGCGAGTTCGTCGCCGCGGCCGCGAAGTACGTCTCGCGCACCTGAGCCCCTTCCACGTTTCGGCTCGCGAAGTGTCATGAAGGGTCCCCATGGGACGAAACTTGTCCTAAGGGGACCCTTCATGACACTCGGGCGAGCGAAGGGGGTCAGGGCTTCTTCTTGCCGTAGGGGTCGCAGCGCGCGGTGCCGAGGTAGATGTCGCCCTTCGCCGGTCCGCCGCCCTGCGGGAACAACTTGATGTGCAGCATGTGCGTCACGAGGCTCCCGTCGGGCGGTGTCGGCGTGACGGTCTCGTTGACCGTGAGCGACGCCAGCGCCGTCCCGCCCTTGCCGCCCGCGATGGTCAGCCGGTAGTTCTGCGGGATGTTCTCCGGCAGGGTGAACCCGGTGACGTCGCCGAACTCGATGTAGCCGAGGCTGCCGTCCTTGGTGGTGCTGCACTTCGCCATGAACGTGCGAACCTTGATCACCGGGCCGCCGAAACGCTTGAGCAGCGTGGTCTCGAAGCGCCGCCCGGCCGCCTCGCCGACGGCCGCCGCGCCGTTGCGGCCGCAGCGCGACTCACCTCCGCCGAACCGGGCGAAGTCGCCGGTGGACCCGCCCCGGGTCGTCGCGGTCAGGGGACCGTCGACGTCACAGGGCGCGAGCTCGCCGGTGACCACGTGCTCGTCGCCGATCTCCACGTCGAGCGAACCCACCGACGCGGACGCCGTCGCGGGCGCCGGATCGGCCGACGCGATCGCCGGGCCTCCCGTCACCAGCGCCCCGGTCAGCATCGTCACCGACAACAGCCTCGAAACGGGTTTCCTCATGTCCGGCAGCCTCCACCAAGAGCCTGACCCGCGCAGGCCCACGCCACCCGGACGAGTGGACGGGCCATGACCGTGAGGTGGCCGACATTCGGTCCAAGGCCCGCCTTCTGCCGTTAACCTCGGTTCACATTCGTGTACTCATAGGAGGTCTGAGTGTCTTCGCTGTCTGTGGCCGGCACCCGTCCGGTTCTCGCCGACCTCGTTCCCGGCGCGCTGGTCCGTGACGCCGTCCTGGTCGCCGGTGGCGCCGCCCTGACCGGCGCGGCCGCCCAGATCCTGATCCCGGTGCCCGGCTCACCGGTGCCGATGACCGGCCAGACGTTCGCCGCCCTGTTCGTCGGCGCGGCGCTGGGCTGGAAGCGCGGCGCGCTGTCGATGGCGCTGTACCTCGCCGTCGGCGCGGCCGGCTTCGGCTGGTTCCAGAACGGTTCGTCGGGCCTGTTCGGCGCCAGCGCGGGCTACATCGTCGGCTTCGTCTTCGCCGGCGCGCTGGTGGGCGCGCTCGCCGGTCGCGGCGGGGACCGCACGCCGCTGCGCACCGCGGGGACGATGGTGCTGGGCAACCTCGTCATCTACTCGGTCGGGGTGCCGTGGCTGATGGCGTCGACCGGCTTCGGCCTGTCGACCGCGCTCGAAAAGGGTGTCGTGCCGTTCCTGATCGGGGACGCGCTGAAGATCGCCGTCGCGGCCGCGCTGCTTCCGGCCACCTGGGCGCTGGTTTCCCGCTTCCGCAAGGAGTCGTGACCGGCCCTTTCACCGCCCCACGCGCTGCAATGAAGGGGCCTTTCATAGCAAATTTTGCTATGAAAGGCCCCTTCATTGCACGGGGCGGACGATCTTGACGGTGCCCCCGGCTATCGTCTTGTCCCGTGCCCTCCCGTGCTGATTTCCCCGGTGTCCTCGAACTCCTGACCCACGCGGTCGAGTCCGTGGGCGGTGCCGAGCGCGAGGGCCAGGTCCAGATGGCGGACGCGGTCGGCCGCGCCATCCGCACCGGCGAGCATCTGGCCGTCCAAGCGGGCACCGGCACCGGGAAGTCGTTGGCCTACCTCGTTCCCGCGATCCGGCACGCGGTCGAGAAGGAAGCCACGGTCGTGGTCTCCACGGCTACCATCGCGTTGCAGCGCCAGCTGGTCGACAGGGACCTCCCCCGGCTGGCGAAGGCGCTCAAGAAGCCCCTGGGCCGTGAACCCACCTTCGCGATCCTCAAGGGGCGCCGTAACTACCTTTGCCTCCACCGGCTCGATTCCGGCGCCCCGGACGAGCCGGAGGATCAGCAGCTGTTCGACCCGTTCGCCGTCTCCCGGCTGGGCAAGGAGGTCACCCGGCTGCGGGAATGGTCGTCCGACACCGAGACCGGAGACCGTGACGAGCTGGTCCCCGGCGTCTCGGACCAGGCGTGGCGTCAGGTGTCCGTGACGGCCAAGGAATGCCTGGGCGCCTCACGCTGCCCCATCGGCACGGACTGCTTCGCCGAACGGTCCCGCGCCGAGGCGGGCAAGGCCGACGTCGTGATCACCAACCACGCGCTGCTGGCGATCGACGCGTTGCAGGGCTACCAGGTACTCCCGGACCACGACCTGGTGATCATCGACGAGGCGCACGACCTCGTCGATCGCGTGACCTCCGTGGCGACCGGCGAGCTGACCAGCGGCATGGTCTCCGCCGCCGCCCGGCGCTGCGGAAAACTGGTCGACGACGAGGTGGCGGACCAGCTGCTCGAGGCGGGCGACGGGCTGGCCCTGATCCTCGACGACATGCCGTCGGGCCGGATGGACTCGCTGCCGCAGGCCCTCAACGGCGCGATCCCAGCGGTCCGCGACGCCGCGCACCGCTGCCTCACCTCGCTCGGCAAGGACCGGAAGGAGGACGTTGACGAGGCCACCGCCCGCAAACTGGCGCGGTCGCTGCTCGAAGAGGTCCACGACACCGCGGTCCGGCTGCTCGAAGCCTTCGACGACGACAAGGCGCACCAGCGCGACGTCGTCTGGCTGACCGGGGACCGCTTCTCCACGAACCCGCGGCCGCCCGCGCTGAAGGTCGCTCCGCTGGGTGTCGCGGGTCTGCTGCGGGAGCGGGTCTTCAACCAGCACACGACCGTCCTCACGTCGGCGACGCTGACCCTGGGCGGCACGTTCGACACCATGGCCCGGCAGTGGGGTCTCCCGCCCGGCGGGGCCAGGGTCGAGAAGGCGCCGGGCGCGGCGACCGACAAGGCCGCCCCGGCCGACACCGACGACGCCGACGGCCCGAAGTGGACCGGTCTCGACGTCGGCTCCCCCTTCGACCACAAGCGCAACGGCATCCTCTACCTGGCCAAGCATCTGCCGCCGCCGGGCCGGGACGGGTTGCAGCCCTCGACGATGGACGAGCTGGCCGAGCTGATCGAGGCCGCCGGCGGGCGCACACTCGGACTGTTCTCCTCGATGCGCGCGGCGAAGCAGGCCACCGAAGAGATGCGGGAGCGGCTCGACCTGCCGATCCTCTGCCAGGGCGACGACGCCACCGGCCTCCTGGTGCAGAAGTTCTCCGAGGACGCGCGCACCTGCCTGTTCGGCACGCTGTCGCTGTGGCAGGGCGTCGACGTACCCGGTCCGTCGCTCCAGCTCGTGGTGGTCGACAGGATCCCGTTCCCGCGTCCGGACGACCCGGTCTCGTCGGCCCGGCAGCGAGCCGTGGAGGCCAGGGGCGGCAACGGTTTCCTCACCGTCGCGGCCACGCACGCCGCCCTGCTGCTCGCCCAGGGCACCGGACGGCTGCACCGCTCGGTCACCGACCGCGGCGTCGTGGCGATCCTGGACTCGCGGCTGGCCACCGCCCGCTACGGCGGGTTCCTGCGCGCGTCGCTGCCGCCGTTCTGGCCGACCATGGACCCGAAGGTCGCCCGCGACGCGCTGCGCCGCCTCGACGCCGCCGCCCCGGCCTGAGTGGCCTGGAACACGGCCGAGTACCGTTAACGGAACGCCGAAGACAGGGAGAACCGGTTGTCCCACGAGTCGCCCAACGCACAATCCCGGACGGTCAGCGTCGATGACACCGGAGTGCGGCGCCAGCTCGCGGACGGAAGCGAGGAAGCCGTCACGTGGTCCGAGCTGTCCGCGGTGGTGGTCAGAGTGATCCCTGAAGGCCCGTGGAAAGAAGACGTCTTCTTCATGCTCGCCGGCGCCGACGGGAAGGGCACCGCGATCCCCAGCGGCGACCCGGCCGCCGACGCGCTGATCGAGCGGCTGCAAACGCTGCCGGGCTTCGACAACGAGAAGTTCATCGAGGCCATGACCACCGATGCCGACGAGGCGTACGTGGTCTGGAGCTCCGAAGGCCACGCCGCGAAGCACTAGGACCCAGTGTCATGAAAGGGTCGTTCAGGACGAAAAACGTCTTGAACGACCCTTTCATGACATCCGGGAGACTTACGCGGTGGGGAAGCTTTCCGTGACCGGGATGCCCTTCTTGAGCGTCCGGCTCACCGTGCACAGCCGCTCGATGGCGCGGTCCACCGCCGTCGCGAGCGCCTCCCGGTCCTCGGCCGAGAGCGAGGACACGTCGACGTCGAAGGCGACGTGGACGGCGTCAAGCTCCGAAGCGCCTTCGCGCCTGTCCGCGGTCACGCCGACCCGGAACTTCGAGTCCTCCCCGATCCGGCGCGTGATGAGGTTCTCGGCGGTGACGGCCGAGCAGCCCGCGGCCGCGATCTGAAGCAGTTCGGCGGGTGAGAAGGCGCCCTCGGCGCCCTTGCGCCCGATCGCGACCTCGGCACCACGTTCGTTGCGGCCGATGAAGCGGTGCTCACCGTCGCGCTGGACTTCCAAAGACACGGCTTTCCTTTCAAAGGGGCGGCAGCCTGGGGGCGATCTCGCCGGCGAGCCGTTCCGCGGCGGGGCACATCTCCTGCGGCTGTTTGGCCTTGTCCGAAACGTAGATCTCCACCGTCTCGATCATGGCACGACCGTCGCCGGTGAACCTCCGGTGCGGGATCTCCGCCTGGCAAGCCTTCCACTCCGACGAGACTTCGACGAAGGCCTCCCGCGATCCGAGAGCGACGCGCCTGCCGTCGTCTTCGAACGGCGCCCACTCCCGTTCGAACCGGATCGTCACCTCCATGTCGCGATGGTTCCAGTAGCACTCCCAGTTGCCGAAGACCGGATCCGGCGTGACCGGTCCGCCGACGATCGCCTGCGCCGGACGCCCGCCCAGCTCGCAAGCGTCGAGACTCCCGAGCGTCCCGGCGGGGAAGGGCGTGGGACGTCGCTTGATCGGCTCCCGGTTCAGCACGGCCGCCGCGTGCGCGGCGACCGGATCGACGAAGTCGCACAGGTGCGCGTGCCAGTTCTGGATGTGCCGGGCGTGCACCCACAGCTGGTTGCCGTCCGGCAGCGGAATGGCCCGCTGGCACTTCTCTTCGGTGTCGCTCGGCAACTCGCGCACGCTCAGGTGCCCGGGCGCGGGCTTCTCCAGCATCGGCGATCCCGGAATCGTCAGTTCGAGCCGGACGTCGACGATGTCCCCGTCGTCGGGGCTCATCCGCAGCAGGACACCGCAGGAGTTGAAGGTGCCGTCGGCGGTGTCCAGGCTGGGAGTCCCGAACTGCTTCAGCACGGACGGGTCCACCAGCGAGCACGGGTCGGCCGTTCGCGGATCGCCGACCGAGTCCATCGGGGTCGTGGCGGCCGCCACCGACGCCGGTTCCCTCGTGACGTAGACCAGGCCGCCCGCCAGCACCAGCGCGGCCGCGACGGCTCCGATCACGACGGCCCGCCTGGTCACCCGGAACCGCCGCGACCGCGGGGGAGCGGCGACGTCCGCGACTTCGGACAGGAGTTCGGCGGCGCGGACGGCGTCCGGCCGCCCGGCGGGTTTGCGCCGCAGCAACTCGGTCAGCACCGACGCCAGCGGTCCCGCCCGGCGGATCGGCTCCAGCGTGTACGAGGTCGCGCGGCGAAGCTGGACGAACGGCCCCACGCTCGCGTCTCCCCACACCGAGGTGCCTTCGACGGCGGTGAACAGCGTCGCGCCGAGCGAGAACACGTCCGCGGCTGCCCCCGCCTGCTGCCCTTCGGCCATCTCGGGTGCGACGTAGCCAGGAGTCCCGACGTCGAGGCCGCCACCGGTCCGGGTGACCTCGGCCCACTGCGCGATGCCGAGGTCGGTGAGTTTGGCGGTGCCGTCCTCGGCCACCAGGACGTTGCCCGGTTTGAGGTCGCGGTGGACCATGCCCTTCTCGTGCATGGCCGCGAGCGCCGAGGCGAGCTGGACGCCGATCTTCGCCACCTTGCCGGGTGAGAGCGGCCCTTCGGCGTCGATGATGTCGGCGAGGCTGCGCGACGGCAGGTACTCCATGACGAGCCAGCGGTCGTCACCGTCGATCACGGCGTCGAACACGGTGACCACGTTCGGATGATGCAGACCCGCGCCGATCCGTGCCTCACGCCGGATCTGGCCGCTGTCCCCGGCCTGCGACCGTTTGAGGGCGACGACCCGCCCGAGGTCCTGGTCGGTGGCACGCCAGACCACGCCCATGCCCCCGGCGCCGATCCGCTCCTCCAAGCGATAGCGCCCGGCTATCAGCCGGTCACCCATGCGGGGAGTATAAAAGGTTAAGCCCTTTGGGCTAGGACCGTGACTGTTCCGGGATCGACTTCGGTGAAACCGGCGTCCCGGACCGCGACGACGCCGTCACGGCGCCACGAGCCCTCGGGATCCTCGATCGGGCACAACGCCTTCCAGGTCGCGACAGGAGGGGTCCGCACCGAGCAGCGGAACCCGGTCCCGGCCCAGGCGGCCAGTTCGGCCTCGTCCAGCAGCGAAGCCAGGATCATCGTCGCGTGCCCGACCTGGGCGGCCCCCTTGCCGACGGTCATCGTGACCTCGGGGTTCAGCAGCAGCCGGGGAAGCCCGTCCGGCGCCGATCCCGGCTCGTCGGCCGGGAGCTCGCTCCCGGAGATCTGGAGCCGCGAGACCTCTTTCGGCGTATCGACGACGCGGCCGGGGAGCAACGCCCGCGCCTCGGCGCCGTCCACCTCGATCGTGATACCCGGCAGCTCCTGGACCGCCTGCCAGTGCGCGCCACGCGCCCGCCGGGCGACCTTGCGGATCCGGCCGTCGACCCACGCCTTGAGCGGTTCGTGCCATTCGCCCTCGGGCGCGGCGCGTTCGTCGAGACAGACCGCGACCGCGGCCGCCGCGGCGGCCTCCAGCAACGCTGTCCTGGCGGGCGGTTCGGCACGTTCCATCCGCAGGATCACCGGCATGGCGCGGACCTCGGCGGGATCCTCGTCGGAGGTGTCCACCGTGTCTTCGGCGGGCAGACCCAGCCAGTACGCGTAGCGCGCGGCCAGCGGCTCCAGAACGCTCATGGGCGGGAAAGCTCGAGACCGTCGGCCGCGTCGGCCGCCTCGATCTCGGCCCTGGTGACCCCGAGCAGGAACAGCACGGCGTCGAGGTACGGGTGCGAAAGCGCGGTGTCGGCGACCTCGCGCAGCGCGGGCTTCGCGTTGAAGGCGACACCCATCCCGGCGACCGACAGCATGTCGATGTCGTTCGCCCCGTCACCGACCGCGACGCACTGCTGGAGCGAGATCTCGTACTCCTCGGCGAAGCGGCGCAGCGCGGTCGCCTTGCCCGCGCGGTCGACGATCTCCCCGACGACGCGGCCGGTGAGCTTGCCGTCGACCACTTCGAGCTCGTTCGCGGCGGCGAAGTCGAGGCCGAGGTCGTCCACGAGCGACTTGATGATCTTGGTGAAGCCGCCCGAAACGACCCCGCAGCGGAAGCCCATCCGCTTCAGCGTGCGGATCGTCGTGCGCGCGCCCGGGGTGAGCTCGATCGACGCGGCGACCTCGTCGAGCACCGTTTCCGGGAGCCCTTCGAGCAGCGCGACGCGGCGCTCCAGCGACTCGCCGAAGTTCAGCTCGCCGCGCATCGCGGCCTCGGTGATCTCGCGGACCTGCGGTTCGACGCCGGCGTGCGCGCCGAGCATCTCGATGACCTCGCCCTGGATGAGCGTGGAGTCGACGTCGAAGACGACCAGGCGCTTGGCGCGGCGGGCGAGCCCCGCCCGCTCGACCGAGATGTCGATCCCGGCCTCGACGGCGGCGTCCGCCAGCGCGGTGCGCAGCGCGGCGTCGGCCTCCGGGGTGTCCTGGGCGAGCGAGGCGTACAGCTCCAGCCCGGTCACCGGGTAGTCGGCGACGCTGCGGATCGAGTCGATGTTGACGTCCAGCGCGGCGAGGCGGCGCGCGACGTCGGAGAACGCCCGCGCGGTCACCGGGCGGCCGAGCATCAGCAGGACATGCGTCGAGTCCTTCTGGCCGATGGCGAACGGGTCCGCGCCGATGGCCGAACCGATCTTCACCTCGACGTCCATGCCGACCGACGCCATCGCCTGCTCGACGTACTCCTGCAGGCCCTCGGGGTCGCGGTACACGCCGGCCAGGACGCCGAGCACCAGCTGGCCGCGGATGACCACCTGCTCGACGTCGAGGACGTCGACGTCATGGCGCGACAGCACGGCGAACAGCACCGAGGACACACCAGGCTTGTCGGGACCGGTCGTGGTGATGAGAACTGGTGTCTGCGTCACCGGGTCAGTCTCCCTCAGGCAGGCATGAAAAAGGCGCGTGCCTCGCCTCGGTGTGAGGCAGGGCACGCGCCATTTCCGCTTATCGGGTCACTGCTCGCTGGCGTTGTCCTTGGAGTGATCACCCGGCATGGCCGCGTCGGTGAGCACCTGGGACGGCGCGCGGTGGGTGTTGACCTTCTGCTTCCCGAAGAAGCCGATCTCACCCTCCTTGTGGATGCGCTCGACCATATGCGGGTAGTGCAGTTCGAACGCCGGACGCTCGGACCGGATCCGCGGCAGCTCGGTGAAGTTGTGCCGCGGCGGCGGGCAGGAAGTCGCCCATTCGAGCGAGTTGCCGTAGCCCCACGGGTCGTCCACCGTGACGATCTCGCCGTACCGGTAGCTCTTGAAGACGTTCCAGATGAACGGCAGCGTCGAGGCGCCGAGGATGTACGCGCCGATCGTGGAGATCGTGTTCAGCGTGGTGAACCCGTCGGACTGGAGGTAGTCCGCGTACCGGCGCGGCATGCCTTCGGCACCCAGCCAGTGCTGCACGAGGAACGTCGCGTGGAAGCCGATGAACGTGGTCCAGAAGTGCCACTTGCCGAGCTTCTCGTCCATCATGCGGCCGGTGATCTTCGGGAACCAGAAGTAGATCCCGGCGAACGTGGCGAACACGATCGTGCCGTAGAGCACGTAGTGGAAGTGCGCGACGACGAAGTAGCTGTCCGACACGTGGAAGTCGATCGCCGGCGCGGCCAGCATGATGCCGGTCAGACCGCCGAAGAGGAACGTGACGATGAAGCCCATCGAGAAGATCATCGGCGTCTCGAAGGACAGCTGGCCCTTCCACATCGTGCCGATCCAGTTGAAGAACTTCACGCCGGTCGGGACCGCGATCAGGAACGTCATGAAGGAGAAGAACGGCAGCAGCACGGCGCCGGTCGCGTACATGTGGTGCGCCCACACGGCCACCGACAGCGCGGCGATCGCCAGCGTCGCCCAGACCAGGCCCTTGTATCCGAAGATCGGTTTGCGGCTGAAGACCGGGAAGATCTCCGACACGATCCCGAAGAACGGTAGGGCCACGATATAGACCTCTGGATGGCCGAAGAACCAGAAGAGGTGTTGCCAGAGGATCACGCCGCCGTTCGCGGGGTCGAACACATGCGCCCCGAGATGCCGGTCCGCCAGCAGGCCCATCAGCGCCGCGGTCAGGATCGGGAACGCCAGCAGGATCAGGATGCTGGTGACCAGGATGTTCCAGGTGAAGATCGGCATCCGGTACATCGTCATACCCGGGGCGCGCAGGCAGACCACCGTGGTGATCATGTTGACGCCACCGAGGATGGTGCCGAGACCGGACACGACCAGACCGGAGATCCACAGGTCGGCGCCGACGCCGGGCGAGTGGATGGCGTCCGACAGCGGGGTGTAGGCGAACCAGCCGAAGTCGGCGGCGCCACCCGGGGTCAGGAAGCCGGACATCACGATCAGGCCGCCGAAGAGGTACAGCCAGTACGAGAACGCGTTCAGCCGCGGGAAGGCCACGTCGGGCGAACCGATCTGCAGCGGCAGCACGAAGTTCGCGAATCCGAAGAGGATCGGCGTCGCGTACAGCAGCAGCATGATCGTGCCGTGCATCGTGAACAGCTGGTTGTACTGCTCCTGCGAAAGGAACTGCTGCCCGGGACGCGCCAGCTCGGAGCGGATCAGCATCGCCATCGCGCCGCCCACCATGAAGAAGGCGAACGACGTGACCAGGTACATGATGCCGATTTGCTTGTGGTCCGTCGTGCGGAACAACCGCAGCAGGTACGAACCCTTAACCGACTCGCGCGCGGGATACGGGCGCGTGGCGATCGGCTTGGGGGCTACGGCCGTCACTCCTGCCTCCAACACTCAAACCTTGTGGTGGTCAATGTTCTGCCGTCGGGCCGGGTCGGGGACCCATTTCGGCGGCTAGTGGGGATCGTAGCCCTCACTACCGACAGTCGCGCGCACCGGCTGGCAAGATCGGGCCGTGACCGACGAACACACCCGTGCGGGAGTGGCCGCGGCGATCGCTGTCGGTGACCGGTTCGGGCTTCCGACAGGGACTCCCGAGGTACTGCATTTCAAGTCGAACGTGCTGGTGAGACTGGGTCCGGTGGTGGCGCGGGTGCCGGGCACGACGCGCTTCGCCCGTCCGTCCCCGGAGGACTGGCTCGCGCGCGACGTCGAGCTGTCGAGGCACCTCACGGAACGTGATGTGCTCGTCGTCTCACCCACCACGGATCCCCCGGCCGGACCGCATTTCGCCGACGGCCTGCCGGTCACTCTCTGGCATTACACGCCGCATGAGCCGGGCCACACGCTGTCGCCGCGCGAGGTCGCGGTTTCGCTCGCCCGGGTGCACGACGCGCTCGCGGACTACCCCGGCGAGCTGCCCGGACTCGGGCCGGTCCGTGAACTCCGGACCTTGCTCGACCGGCACGGGCACACGATGGCCGGAGCCGCGCCCCGGCTGTACGAAGAACTCGAACGGGTCACCGCGGCCCTGCCGTCGGCCGGGGCCCGGCCGCTGCACGGTGACGCCCATCGGGGGAACGTCGTCGCGACGGCGGCCGGGCCCTGCTGGCTCGACTTCGAGGACACCTGGCGCGGGCCGCTCGGCTGGGACCTCGGTGTCCTCTACGCGGAGGCCGGGCCGGCGGCTCTGGAGGCGTACCCGGCGGAGGTCTCCCCCGAGTCGCTGGAGCCGTTCATCGCGCTGCGACGGTTGTTCGAGATCCCCTGGCGGTTCGTGATCGCGCGGCGGTTCCCGGAGCGACTCGGAGAGGCCGAAGCCGCCCTCGCGCGCTACCGGTGGTCGTGACTCGCGTGCTTGAAGACGTGACTCGCGTGCTTGAAGACGTGACTCGCGTGATCAGACGCGGAACACCCGAGTGCGGTGTCCAGTCACGCGAGTTCCGGGTCCAAGCACGTGAGTCACGTCCCTGAGCACGCGAGTCACGGGTTCGCGCACGCGAGTTCCGGGTTCAGGGCGCGAGTCAGACGGCCGCCATCAGGAGCTTCGCCGCCACGTCGACGCCGTCCGTCCGCACCTCACCACCGACTCGAGCGGCGCGCGAAGCGACGTCGGGCCGAAGCACCTCCTCCAAGGCGAGCGTCAGCGCATCGGCGGAAGGCTCCCCCGTGATCGAGGTCCCCACCCCGAGTTCACGGACACGCCGCGCGAAGTAGGGCTGGTCGAACATCTGCGGGACGAGCACCTGCGGCACCCCGGCCCGGGTCGCCGCCGTGGTCGTCCCGGCGCCGCCGTGGTGCACGACCGCCGCGACGCGCGGGAAGAGCGCCTGCTGGTTGACGTCCCCGATGGCGAGGCAGTCGGGTTCGTCGTCGATCAGCGCCAGTTCGGTCCAGCCGCGGAACACGATCGCCCGCCGTCCGTGCGCCCTCGCGGATTCGATCATCGCCTTCGCGATCTCCTCCGGCGCGCGGATGCTCCCGAATCCGAAGTAGACCGGCGGCTCCCCGTCGTCGAGGAACGCCTCCAGCTCCGGGGACAGCGGACTGTCGTCCGGCAGGATCCAGGCGCCTGTCTGGTGCACGTCCAGCGCCGACGGACCCCGCCACGGCGCCAGCACCGGATCGGCGGCCAGCCACGGCGCCTCGGTGAAGATGTGCCCGCGGACGTCGTCGACCGGCGGGAGGCCGAGCAGTTTCCGCCGCGCGCCGAGCACACCGCCCCATTGAGCGTTCCACCGTTCCGAGTCGTCGGCCCACAAGGCCGGGATGGCGGCGTCGGGATTCTCCGGCGCCCACCCCGGGAAAACGGGCGGACGATGGTGCAGGGAAGGCAGCGTTATCGGGCAGTAGGCGGTGAAGAAATAGGGAATCCCTTTTCGCTCGGCCACCGAATGGGCGGCGATGTTCAACGCCATTCCCGCGACGACGGCGTCGCAACCCTCGGCCGCCTCCGGCATCGTCTCGAACTGGTCGACGACCATGGCCTCGGCCATCTCGCGCCGCCCTTCGGGTGAAGCCATCGCCTTGGTCATCGCGGAATCCGGCTTCGCCGTCGACCGGAGTTCCGGCCCCAGCGGGGCGAAGGAGATCCCGAGACCTTCGGCCCAGTCACGGAAATCCGGCGGCGCGCAGAGCCGGACCTCCTGACCGAGTTCCCGCAATCGCACCGCCAATGCCACCAGCGGCTGCACTTCACCCCTCGTCCCGATCGTGGACAGGAGTACACGCATGGGAATCCCCCTTCGGCAAATACGTGAAGGCACGAATTGTGGACCGGGAATGGGGGCTTGCCGCAAGCCCCGGGGTCCGCTATACCTTTGAAGGGGCGAGGGAAACCGTTTCTTACGCGGGGTACCAGCCCAAGATCGCTTCGACGACTCCGGCCGGATCCTCCAGCGGCGTCAGATGTCCCGCCTCCGGAAGCACGACCAGTGTCGCGTCCGGCAGCGTTTCCACCAGGGTGTTCGCCGCTTCCAGCGGGGTAAGGCCGTCCTCTTCGCCGACCACGACCAGCGCGGGAACGTCGGCCGAGCGCAGCGTTTCGAGCGAATCGGGCCGGGCCGCCATCGCGCGCGCAGCCCACGCGATCCCCGACGGCGGCTGCGTCGTGATCAGTTCGCGAAGCCGCTCCGCGACTTCAGGCGCGGCCTTCTCCGCGAGCAGCCCGGGCGTGACGGCTTCGGGCATCCATCCGGCGCCTTCCGCCTCGACACGGGCCGCGACGTCGTGCCGGGCCCGCACGGCCTCGGGAGTGTCGGCCGTCGCCTTCGTGTCGATGAACACGAGCCCGCCCACGCGTTCCGGCGCGAGACGCAGTACCGCCATCGTCAGGTAGCCGCCCATCGAACAGCCACCGAGGACGACCTTGTCCAGTCCGAGCCGGTCGAGCAGCGCCACCACGTCGCGGGCGGCGTCGTCCAGGTCCGGCTCACGGTCGGTTTCCGGCAACGGGCTGCGGCCGAGACCGCGCTGGTCGGGGGTGATCAGCCTCAGGCGTTCGGAAAGCGGCGCTCGCACCCCGTCCCACATGCGGGCGTCGACGGGAAAGGCGTGCAGCAGTACCAGCGGGAGTTCCTTCATGGCGATAATTCTGTCGCACCCCCGCGCTACCGTCGGATCCGTGCTGACAGAGATCAAGACGGAGAGGTTGCTGCTGCGGCGGCTGCGCGAGGAGGATCGCGAGAACATCGTCGCGCTCCAGGCCGATCCGGAGACGAACAAGTTCAACCCGGTGCCGCACACCGTCGAGGGTGCGAACGAGCTCTACGACGCCTGGCTGAAGCAATGGGCCGAGCACGGCTTCGGCTATCTCGTGGTGTCCGCTTTGGACGATCCCGAGGTGATCCTGGGTTTCGGCGGCGTGCGGTATCACGAATGGAACGGCGAGCGCGTGCTGAACCTCGCGT
This sequence comes from Amycolatopsis thailandensis, assembly GCF_042723255.1. NCBI lineage: Bacteria > Bacillati > Actinomycetota > Actinomycetes > Pseudonocardiales > Pseudonocardiaceae > Amycolatopsis > Amycolatopsis thailandensis. The sequence goes on along the minus strand of NZ_JBHXJK010000018.1, from coordinate 32,067 downwards.
ACCGTTTCTGGCCGTCCACCTGGGGAAAGGGCTACGCGACGGAGATGGCGGCGGCCGTCGTCGAATGGGCGGAGCGGGAGATCCCCGATGTCCCGGTGATCGCCAACATCATGGTGTCCAACCAACCGTCGGTCCGGGTCGCCGAGCGGCTCGGCTTCAAGATCCACACGGAGGAGGAGTACGAGGGAGAACCTTCACTGCACCTGCGGCGCTGACTCACCAGCGGCCGGGGCGGCGCCGGGACCGCGCGTCCCAGCACGGCTTGTGCCAATGGCGGCGGTCGGCGACACCGCCGGTGTCGTCGGCGGGCCAGACGACCAGATGCGGGGTTCCCGGCCGGATCTCGTGGTCGCAGCCGGGACAGCGGTAGTCCTTGGTGGCCTGCGCGCCGGGCACCGTCCGGACCAGCCATTCCCCGTCGGTGGCCGATTCGGAGCGCGCCCAGCCGGTCGACGCGCCCAGGTCGGGGCGTCCACCGCGGTCGGGCCGATTACGTCGAGGCACGTCCGAAACGGTATCTGGCCCGTGCCGCACGTGTGCCGTCCGTCTGATCACACGTGCCGTCCGTCCAAGCACACGTGTCGTCCGTCTGATCACGCGCGCCGTCCCTCCAAACGCGCGCGCCGTCCGTCTGATCACACGCGATCACGTGCCGCTAACCGTCGAAGTAGGCGCCCGGCGTCACCCCGACGGCCCGGCGGAAGGCGACGACGAACGCGCTCGGCGAGGAGTAGCCGATCCGGCGGGAGACCGCGCTCAGCGGCATGCCCCCGGCCAGCAGCGGCAGCGACGCGCGCAACCGGGCCTGCACCCGCCACGCGCCGAACGTCGTCCGGCATTCGGCGAGGAACAGCCGCGCCAGCGTGCGTTCGCTCGCGCCCGCGTCGTGTGCGAAGTCCGCGAGCGACCGCCGGTCCGCCGGATCGGCGATCACCGCCCGCGCGACGGTCAGTGCGCGCTCGTCGGACGGCATCGGCACGTTGATCGGCACCACGTCGACCGGTTCGAGCAGGTCGAAGGCGACGGCTTCGGCCCGGCGGCGCGCGTCGTCGGTGAGGTCGGCCGCGCCGAGGTGCTCCAGTAGTTCCCGCAGCAGCGGCCGGACGGCGACGAGGGTCGGCGCGGGCCAGCGCACCGGGCACCGATCCCGCGCGGCGTAGATCCCCCGCAGCACGGTCTGCGCGGTGGCACCGGTCCGGTGGACGACCCCGGCCGGGATCCACAGCGCCCGCGTCGGCGGCAGCACCCAGTGCCGCTCGCCGACGTTCACGCTCAGGATCCCGCGTGCCGCCCAGGCGAGCTGGTGCCCGTCGTGCTCGTGCCACGGGAGCCAGCTGCCCGCGGGCAGGTCCATCTCGCCGAGCGTCATCGCCGTCGACATCGGCGGAAGGAGTCCGATATTCGACATCACTTGGCAGCCTATCGCCTGCCGGTCACCGTTAGCGTCGGATTCATGCCGATGAACCTGGTGCACCGCAAACTGTGCAGTTCCGCGCTGTGGGCGAAGGCCGTGGCCGCCGAGATGCCGGGCAACGTCGCGGGCTTCGACCTGGGCGAGTCCGTGCTGGAGATCGGGCCGGGCTTCGGCGCCACCACCCGGGCGCTCGTGGGGCTGGTCCCCGGGCTCACCGCCATCGAGATCGACGAGGCGTCGGCGGACCTGCTGAAGCAGGAGTTCGACGGCCGGGTACGGATCGTCCAGGGCGACGGCGCCGCGATGCCCTTCGAGGACGGCGAGTTCTCGGCGGTCGTCTGCTTCACGATGCTGCACCACGTGCCGACGACGGCGCTGCAGGACGCGATCTTCGCCGAGGCGTTCCGCGTGCTCCGTCCCGGCGGGATCCTGCGCGCGATGGACAGCCTGGAGAGCTTCCCGTTCCGGCTCCTCCACCTCGGCGACACGATGAACGCGCTCGACCCGGTTTCGGTCTGGCCCCGGCTCACCGGCGCCGGGTTCACCGACATCAAGGTCGGCCACGTTCCCAAGCGCAGCATCGAGTTCTCCGCCCGGAAGCCCGCCTGACGCATTTCGTCCTCTGAATGCGGTAGTTGCACGCGCAAGGACCGCATTCAGAGGACGAAGCGCGGGCGTCAGCCGCGCGCGAGGACCAACGGCACGAGTTGTTCGGCCGGGGTCAGCGAGCCGTGCTGACCGACGAGGGAGGACTCGACGGCCTCGGCCAGTTCCCGCACGAGCCCGAAGCGCCCCTTCGCCGCCACGACGACGTCGCCGATCCGCGGCCGGACCCGGTCGGCGACCGGTCCGAACCAGCCCGCGTCGACGGCCTCGTCGCGCGAGAGGATCCACGCCCGGTCGCCGATCACCTCGCGCCAGGCCGCCAGGACGTCGGCCTCCGCGCCCGGTTCGCTGTAGACGTGCCGGGCCCGGACCTCGCCCCCGATGGCCCGGACGCCGCCGAGCAGCGCGGGGGTCTCGTCGATGTCGAGCGCGCCTTCGACGGTCACCATGCCGTGGTCGGCGACGACCGCGAGGAGCGCGCCGGCGGGCAGGCCGTCCACGATGGACTCGACCAGCCTGTCGACGTGGCGCAACTGCATCCGCCACGGCGACGAACCCGGCCCGTAGATGTGCCCGAGCATGTCGAGTTCGCTGTGGTAGCCCCAGCAGAACGCCGGCCGCGCCGCGAGGCAGTGCAGGATGCAGGCGGCCAGGTCGCCCAGCGCGTGGACGCCCACATAGCGACCGCCGGACTGGGTCGCGCGGGTCAGCGCGGTGTCGGCGAACTTCGCCGAGGAGACCACGCTGGTCGTGATCCCCGCGGCCGCCGCGCGCTCGAACGTCGTCGGCAGCGGCTGCACCTCGCGTGGCGGAAGCGCGCCGCGGAGATCGCCGCCGTCAACGTGACTGCGCCAGCGCAACGCGTTCAGGACGCCGGCGCCCGGCACCTCGAAGCTGTAGCCGACCAGGCCGTGCTCCCCCGAGGCCAGCCCTGTGCCGATCGCACCGAGACCGGCGGCCGTCGTCGCCGGGAAACCGACCCGCAGCGGCGACTTCGCCAGTTGCGTGAGCACGGGCGCGTCGGCGGCGTGCTCGGCCAGCAGTTCCCAGCCGAGACCGTCGATGAGCAGGACACAGGCGCTGGACGCCTCGGACAGGCTCAGCGTGTTGGCGAACTCCGCGGCGCCGAGGGCGGAAAGCACGGACGGGACGACTTGGCCGAGGTGCGGCACATGCGCCGCGACAGGCAGTTCCACCCGGCCAGCTTGCCATCCCCCGGCGGATGAGGAGATGAAATAATGCCGGGCATGCCGACTTACGCCTACCGCTGCCGCGAATGCGCCGGAACCTTCGAACTGCTGCGGCCGATGAGCGAGTCCGGTGCGCCCGCGCCGTGCCCGGAGGGCCACCAGGACACCGTCAAGCTGCTGACGACCGTCGCGCTGACCGGGTCGGCGTCCGGCCCGGCCCCCGTCCCCGCGGGTGGCGGGGGCGGCTGCTGCGGCGGCGGCTGCTGCAGCTGATCACTCGACTGAGTGACCTAACGTGTGATAGCCCATTTGGCGGGTACCCCCTTCCCACCGGTCTGGAAGCTCCAGCGGTGGGAAGGGAGAACGTCCAGTGGCCACATCAGCACTGGCGGCCGTCGATTTCGGTCAAGGCGTGTCCAGCGCCTGGAGTTCGGTCGCCACCTTCGTCCCGAAACTGCTCGCGTTCCTGGTCATCCTGTTCATCGGCTGGCTGATCGCCAAGGCGATCTCCAAGGCCGTGAGCATGGTCCTCGAAAAGGTCGGATTCAACCGCCTCCTCGAACGCGGGGGCTTCAAGCAGATGCTCGCGCGGAGTCAGTTCGACGCGTCGAGCATCATCAGCAAGATCGTCTACTACGCGATCCTGCTGATCGCCTTGCAGTTCGCGTTCGGCGTGTTCGGCCCGAACCCGGTGAGCTCGCTGCTCAACGAGATCGTCGCCTGGCTGCCGCGCGCCATCGTCGCGATCGTCATCGTGGTGATCGCCGGCGCCGTCGCCAAGGCGGTCAAGGACCTGGTGGGCAACGCCCTCGGCGGCGTCTCCTACGGCAAGGTGCTCGCCACCATCGCCTCGGTGTTCATCTGGGGCCTCGGCGCGATCGCCGCGCTGAACCAGATCGGGGTGGCCACCGCGGTCACGCTGCCGGTGCTGATCACCGTGCTCGCCACGGTCGGCGGGATCGCCGTCGTCGGTGTCGGCGGCGGCCTGATCAAGCCGATGCAGCAGCGCTGGGAGACCTGGCTCGGCCGGGCCGAGGCGGAGATCCCCGCCGCGAAGGCGCAGGCCGAGGCCTATCAGCGCGGTCGCGAGGACGCGGGCCGCTCGGGTGACGTGCCGACCGAGCGGACGACCGCCCAGCCGGTTCCCGCCGGGCACCACGCGGCCGACCCGAACGCGATGACGCAGCACCAGCAGTTCCCGCCGAACCAGGGTCAGGTGCCGCAGCACCAGGATCCCGGCCAGCGGCCCCCCGGTGGGTCAATGCCCCCTCCGCCGGAGTACCGCTGACCTTCCACGGGAGCGGGTGGGGCGTCCGGCCGCCCTACCCGTTCCCGGTCGGCCTGGTCCGCTGGTCGTCCATCGTGGCGGCCAGCGAACACACGCCGACCAGGCGCGCGGTCAGCCAGTCGCTGGTGTTCCAGGCGGCCAGGTCGGCCGGAGCGCGGAACGTCCAGCCCTTGGTCTTCGCCTCGTCGAGCAGCCCGCGCGTGTAGCCGGCGAGCAGGACGACCCCGGCGACCGCCGCCGAACCTTCGACCCCGGCCGCGAGGATGTCCCGCACCGCCGCCGAGTGCTGATCGAAGACTGCCGAAAGCCCGGGAAGGGCCGCCGCGGCGGCCAGCCCGGCCACACCGATCTGCTGGTGCAGCCGGGAAAGCGTGCTACGAGCCGAAGATTCCACCCAGGACGAGACCAGATCTTTCACCCGACCAGGTTAGCCAGGCCGGACGATTTGTCGACATCCCGGTGATCACGATCGCAGTGATTCAGCACGCTTTGAGTGCCTGGTCCAGGTCGTGCCAGAGATCCTCGACGTCCTCCAGCCCCACCGACATGCGGATGAGCCGGTCGGTGACGCCCGCGCCGTGCCGGTCGTCCTCGGCGACGATCCGGTGACTGATCGACGCGGGATGCTGGATGAGCGAGTCCACGCTGCCGAGGCTGACGGCCGGGGTGATCAACCGGACCGCGCCGATGAGCGCGTGCGGATCGCCGTCGACCTCGAACGCGATCAGCGGGCCGCCGATGCCCGGGTAGTGCACGGCGCTCACGTTCGCGTGCCCGCGAAGCCGCTCGACGAGTTCGGCGGCCGTCGCGGACGCGGCGTTGACCCGCAGCGGCAAGGTCGAAAGGCCGCGAAGCAGCATGTACCCGGCCAGCGGGTGCAGCACGCCGCCGGTGGCGAAGCGGATCTGCCGCAGTATCCCGGCGTCTTCGGCGCCGCAAGCCACCACGCCGCCCATGACGTCGCCGTGGCCGCCGAGGAACTTGGTCGCGCTGTGCAGGACGAAGCGGGCGCCGTGGCGTCCGGGCCGCTGGAGCACCGGAGTCGCGAAGGTGTTGTCGACCAGCACCGGGACCTCGCCCGCGGCGCGCACGATCTCGGCGACGTCGACCTCGCGCAAAGTCGGGTTCGCCGGCGTTTCGAGCAGCACGAGCCCGGTGTCGGGACGCAGCGCGGAGGCGACGTCTTCCGGATCGGCCCAGGTCACCTCGGTGCCGAGGAGGCCGGACGTGAGCATGTGGTCGGTGCAGCCGTAGACCGGCCGGACGGCGACGACGTGCCGTTTGCCCTGCGCGACGGCGGCGAGCAGCGACGCTGACACCGCGGCCATGCCGGTGGCGAACGCGACGGCGTCCTCGAACCCTTCGAGCTCCGCCAGCGCCTTCTCGAACCGCTCGACGGTCGGGTTGCTCAGCCGCCCGTAGACCGGGAGCCCGGACAGCGAGCCCTTGGCGGCGAACTCGTCGATGCGGCCCGCCTCTTCGACGCTGTCCCTCGACGGGTAGGTCGTGGACAGGTCGAGCGGAGCGGCGTGGACGCCGAGGTCCGTGAGATCGTCACGGCCGGCGTGGACGGCTCGGGTGCGCAGCGTTGCGGTCATACCCCAGATGGTGCGATTTTCTCCGGATCCCCCGCAATATCCTCGGATATCATTCGCCAATGTCGGATTCTGTCGAACTGAGCACGGTCGACCTGCGGATTCTGCGGCTCCTTCAGAACGACGCACGGATCTCCAACAAGGACCTGGCGGCCGAGGTCGGCGTCGCGCCCTCGACCTGCCTCGACCGCGTCAACCGGCTGCGCGAACTCGGGGTGATCACCGGCCAGCGCGCCGAGGTGGACGCCGCCAAACTCGGCCGCCCGCTCGAAGCGCTCCTGTTCGTCCAGGTCCGCCCGCACCGGCGGGCGCTGGTCGACTCGTTCGTCGGGCACCTGCTGGCGCTGCCCGAGGTGCGCGCCGTCTACCACCTGACCGGCCCGGACGACTTCCTCGCGCATGTCGCCACCGCTTCGGCGACCGAGCTGCAACGGCTGGTCCTCGACGAACTGACCGCGCGCGACGAGGTCGCCAGGGTGCACACGAACCTGGTCTTCCAGCACTGGAGCGGGGGACCTTTGCTCCCGCCCGCCTGAGCCGGGTCAGTCGATGCGGACCTTGACCGGATGCGTGACGTCGGTGGGGCAGGTGAAGATGTTCAGCACATCCTGGCGGGCGAACGACCAGCCCGCGGGCTCGTCCTCGGCGACCTCGCACCCACAGCCGACCTCGTGTTCCACCGTGGACAGGGCGATCGTCTGCCGCAGTTCGGCGCCGCAGTCCCGGCAGCCGAGGTCGTCACGATCGGTGGTGTACCAGGGCGTCCAGCCGCCGATCTTCGAGTACTGGTCCAGCTCGGGCCAGCCTTCCGGGTCTTCGCTCGCGCCCTCGGGGATACCGAGGGCGGCGCGGGTCTCCGGCGGGAAGTCGCAGAGCCGGGGCAGTTCGTCGATCGAGCAAGGTTCGAAAACGCAGGGTTCCGGCAGGTAATCGGCCTTGGCGTCCTCGGGAGGAGGCGGCGGGACCGCGATGTCCCCCACCTCGCCGGAGTCGCGCCAGACCAGCCGGACCGCGGGGCCCTGATGGTAGGGGCTGTTGTGGTCCAGCGGGCAGAACAGGATCTGCAGGACGTCGGTGCCCTCCGGGAAGGGCAGCTCCGGGAAGTCGTCGCGGAAGAACTGCGCCGCGCTGACCATCGCCGGCACCGGCTCGTCGAGCGGATGCCCGCCCAGCCACGCGTCGTCGGACGCGTCCGGGTCGGGCGGCCAGGTCACCGGGCACTCCGGCCACGGCTCGTCCGACGGCCAGAGCAGCGGGCCGCCGAAGTGGCTTTCGTCGGGCCGGGGCTCGCCCGGCGCGGGGTGCAGCCGGATGGCCGTCCGGACCAGGTCGTTCAGGCCGGGGATGGGCATCCCGTCGTATGTCAACTGACGCACCCAGGGGAGCTTAGAGGTCCGGCAGCGGATCTACAGGTTTTGCCGCTTCCCGCATGATCTCCGCGTCTGCGGCGTGGACCACCGGGACGTACTCGTCGTCGATCTCGTAGTCGATGCCGTTGAACTTGAACCACGGGACCGTCGACGTGTCGACCGGCCCGATCCGCTGGTTGCGCAGGCCTGTCGAGACGACGCTCTTCGGCGTCTTCCGGCTCAGGTATCCGGTGGTCAGGATCGTGATCGTCTTGCGGGTCACCGCGAAGAACACGCCGGGATTGGTACTGCCGAAGACGTCCGCCGGGAACACGTAGTGGATCTCGTCGTCCGGATCGAGGAACTCCCCGATCCGCTTCCTGACCCCCGAGGAAACTGGCATGTCCTCCACGGTACCGATGCCCGGCCCCGCGCCGCCGGGACAAGTGTCATGAAAGGGTCGTTCAGGACGAAAAACGTCTTGAACGACCCTTTCATGACATCCGGGACGGCGTCCGCGCGCCAGAGACGCCTACCGGGCCGAGTAGTCCTTGAAGCCCTTCCCCGTCTTCCGGCCCAGCCGCCCGGCGGTCACCAGGTGCTCCAGCAGCGGCGCGGGCGCGAAGCCCTCTTCGCGGAACTCGTTGTAGAGGGTTCGCTGGATCGCCAGCGAAACGTCCAGCCCGACGACGTCGAGCAGTTCGAACGGCCCCATCGGCAGCCCGCAACCCACCTTCATCGCGGTGTCGATGTCGTCGGCCTCCGCGTAGTGCGCTTCGAGCATCTTCACCGCGTCGTTCAGGTACGGGAAAAGCAGCGCGTTGACGATGAACCCGGCCCGGTCGCCGCAGTGCACGGGATGCTTGCCCACCGCCGCGCAGACGGCGTCGACGGTCGCGATCACGTCGGGCGCGGTGGCGATGGTCGAGACGACCTCGACGAGTTTCATCACCGGCGCCGGGTTGAAGAAGTGCACGCCGACCACGTCCGAAGGCCGCGAGGTGGCGGCCGCGCATTCGATCACCGGCAGTGAGGACGTGGTCGTCGCCAGGACCGCGCCCGGCTTCACGACGTCGTCGAGCGCGGCGAAGACGGCCTGCTTGACGGCCAGGTCCTCGGCCACCGCCTCGATGACGAGGTCGACGTCGGCCAGTTCGTCGAACTCCACCGCGGGCGAGATCCGGCCGAGCGCGGCGGCGGCGTCCTCTTCGGACAGTTTGCCCTTGACGACGGCCTTGTCCAGCGACTTCTTCACCCGCGCGACCGAAGCCGCGGCCTTCTCCGCGCTCCGCGCCCGCAGGATGACCTCGTAACCGCGTTTCGCGAACACCTCGACGATGCCGGTCGCCATGGTCCCGGTGCCGACGACGCCGACCTTGCGCACCTCTCGCGGCGTCACAGTGTCCACTGTGGACTTCGTGACCGCGTCGGTCACCGTCGGCGAATCGGGCTCGTCGTAAGCGTAGAAACCCTGGCCGGTCTTCCGGCCGAGCAGCCCGGCGGTGATCATCTGCTTCAGCAGCGGCGCCGGCGCGTGCAGCCGGTTGCGCGACTGGTGGTACATCGTGTCGAGGATCTCGTACGCGGTGTCCAGCCCGATGAGGTCGAGCAAAGCCAAGGGCCCCATGGGATATCCGCAGCCGAACCGCATCGCCGCGTCGAGGTCCTCGCGCGTGGCGTAGCGCTGTTCGTACATCCGCACGGCGTGGTTGAGATACCCGAAGAGCAGGGCGTTCGCGATGAACCCGGCGCGGTCGCCGATCACCACCGGCGTCTTGCCGAGATGTTCGGCGAACGCGACGACGTCGGTGATCACCCCGGGTTCGGTGACGACGGTGCGGACGATCTCGACCAGCTTGAGGATCGGCGCCGGGTTGAAGAAGTGCATCCCGACGACCTTGCCCGGCCGCGCGGTGTGCACGCCGATCTCGGTGATCGACAGCGAAGAGGTGTTGGACACGAAGATCGTGTCCGGTCCGGTGATCTTGTCCAGCTCGGCGAAAACGTCGGATTTCGCTTCGAGGTTCTCCGGGATCGCCTCGATCACCAGATCCACATCGGACAGCTCGCTCAGCGACGTGGTGTACCGGATCCGGCCCAGCAGCTCACCCCGGCCGTCGGCGTCGAGTTTGCCGCCGGACACCGCCCGTTCGGTCGAATGCTCCAGGTGGCCCTGGCCCCGGCGCACGCCGTCGTCGTCGATCTCGACCGCGACGACGGACACACCGCTCCTCGCGAGTACCTCGGCGATCCCGGCGCCCATAGTGCCGAGACCGATGACTCCCACACTCGAGATTTCCCGCGCCACAACCGGCCTCCGGAGGTTACTCGCTGGTAGTTTCTCCGATCGTGCCATGCCGGGGTGTGGAAAGCAGCCGCTGTCACCCTCCGAATCGAGTAAGTGTCACTCGCGGACGAGGGCCGAAGGACGCTTTCCCCGCGTGTCATGCGGGGAAAGCGTCCTTTACACCCGTCCGACGCAAGGAAAGGCTCACTCCCCGAAGTTCTGGTCCACGAGGTCCTTGACCTTGGTGAGCGCTTCTTCGGCCTGCGCGCCCTTAGCCCGCACCTCGATCCGGTCGCCCTGGCGGGCGCCGAGCGCCATCAGCGCGAGCACGCTGTTGGCGTCCGCGGTCTCCTCGCCGAGCCGCACGGTGACCTCAGCGTCCAGCCCGGCGATGCTCCGGACCAGGACGGCGGCGGGCCGCGCGTGCAGTCCGACGTCGTTGCGCAGCGTGAGTTCGACACTGCTCTCGCCGTCGTGCACGCCGTCGTCGACCGTCAGGTCCGGCGGGGCGCCCGCCGACGCGGCGGCTTCGGAGACGGCCTGGCGATCCGCCCCGCCCTGCGCCGCGACGGCGGCGGCGATCGCGCCCTCGACGAGCGGCGCGTCCACGACGAGGGCGGCCGACGGGTCGGCGAGCGATTCGACGGCCAGTTCCGCGGTCATCTGCGCGCTGCCGAGGTCGTACAGCAGGACGACGCCGGCCCCCGAATCGGCGCGCTGCGTCGCGGCGACGACCTCGTCGTAATCCGTTCCGATCCCGCCCTCGGCGAGGCCGCCCGCCGCCACGATGGTGACGTCCGGGGCCATCTGCGCGGCGAGTTCCGCGAGTCCTTCGGCGAGTTTGGAGCTGTGGGAGACGAGCACGATTCCGACGCTCACCGGGCCGCCTCCGCGAACGCGCGCAGCAGCAGCGCCGTCGAGCGGGCACCGGGATCCATATGCCCCTTCGCGCGCTCTCCGAGGTACGACGCCCGCCCCTTGCGCGGCACGAGATCCACAGTGGACTCGGCCCCCTTGTCGGCGGCGTCGGCGGCCGCGGTCAGGATCGCCGCGACGTCCTCACCGGAAGCGGCCTCGGCGGCGGAGACGGCGGGGATGAGCGCGTCGACCATGGTCGCGTCTCCCCCGACGGCCTTGCCCCGCGCCTGCACTCCTTCGAGCGCGGCACGCAGGGCCTCGACCAGCAGCGCACCGTCCACTTCGGCCGCGTCGCCCAGTTTGACCGACGCCCGCAGGAAAGCCGTCCCGTACAACGGGCCCGCCGCGCCGCCGACCTTCGAGATCAACGTCGTGGCGGCGAGTTTCGCGACCGCGGCCGGGGTTTCGGGGGTCGCGGTGTCCAAAGCGGACACGATGGCGGTGAACCCGCGGTCCAGGTTCTCGCCGTGGTCGGCGTCGCCGATCGCGCGGTCGAGGTCGACCAGTTCGGCGCGATGCTCGGCGATCACCGCGGCCGCCGCCCGCAAGGCGGCGGCGAGCGTGTCGGCGGTGCAGGCCATCAGACTCCCCACCTCAGGGCCGGGGTGTTCACCGGCGCGTCCCACAACTCGGTCAGCTCGTCGTCCAGTTTCAGCAACGTCAGGCTCATCCCCTGCATCTCCAGGCTGGTGATGTACGGCCCCACCAGGCGGCGTTCGACCACGATCCCACGCTCGGCCAGCAGCCGCTCGGCGATCCCGTGGGCGAGGTACAGCTCGACCAGCGGGGTGCCACCCATCGAGTTCGTGAACAGCAGGACCTTGTCGCCTTCGCCGAACGGGAGGTCCGTGACGATCGCCTCGACCATGCGGGCGACGAGTTCGTCGGCCGTCACCACGGCCGTCCGTTCGATGCCGGGTTCACCGTGGATGCCGATGCCGAACTCGATCTCGTCGTCGGCGAGGTCGAAACTCGGCTCGCCCGCGTGCGGCACGGTCGGCGCGGTGAGCGCGACTCCGATCGAGCGGACCTGGCCGATCACCTTGCGCGCCAAGGCCTCCACCGCGTCGAGCGCGTCGCCTCGTTCGGCCGCGGCACCGGTGATCTTCTCCAGCAGCACCGTGCCGCCGACACCGCGACGGCCGGCGGTGTAGGTGGAGTCCTTGACCGCGACGTCGTCGTCGATGACCACGCTGCGGACGTCGAGCCCCTCGGCGGCGGCGAGTTCCCCGGCGGTCTCGAAGTTGAGCACGTCACCGGTGTAGTTCTTGACGATCAGCAGCGCGCCCGCGTCCCCGGTGGTGGCCTTGACGGCGGCTTCGACGGCGTCCGGCGTCGGCGAGGTGAACACCGCGCCCGGGACGGCCGCCGCCAGCATGCCCTGCCCGACGAAGCCGCCGTGCAGCGGTTCGTGCCCGGAGCCGCCGCCGGAGATCACCGCGACCTTGCCGGCCACGGGCGCGTCCACGCGCACCACGATCGCCGGGTCGTCCTCCACGCGCAGGACGTCCGCGTGCGCCGCGGCGAGTCCGCGCAAGGATTCCGCGACCACCGTTTTCGGGTCGTTGATGATCTTCTTCAAGGTGGCCTCCGGCCGTCGGCGGGTGGGGTGTCCCCTTCCTACCTCTCCCGGCCGGATGCCGCCAGCGTCAGCCCTTCGGCAGCTTGGAGATCACCGATTCGGCGATCTTGGCGGCCTTGCCGCAGGACGCCGCTTCGTCCTTCTTCTCGTCGTAGTTCTTGTAGATCACACTGACGATCTCGACCCCGTCGTCGGTCCACGGCCTGTGCTGCCACTCGATCTTGCACTCGGCGTCGCTGGTGGTGCCGATCTTCTGGTACGCGGGCGTGCCGTCGAGGTCGATCTTCTTGGTCCCGTCGCGTTCCTCCGGCGGCAGGCCGTGGCGGAAGCCGATGGAGATCCTCGGGTTGGAGCCCGGGGTCCAGTCGCAGGAGTGGAAGCTGCTCGGCGAAGTCGCGCCGTGCGGTACGACCTCGGCGAGGACGGCGGGGTCCGCGACGGCGCACGGGTCGACGGTGGTCAGCGAGCCCGCCCCGGCGGGGAACTTCGCCGGCGACGCGTGCAGGCTCTTCACGGCTTTGGCCGCCACCGCCCGCCCGGTCGCGCAGGGGTCACCACCGTCGTAGGTGACCAGGAAACTGATCCCCCGCTCGGGTTTGCGCAGCGTCATGATGCCGATGTCGCAGCTGTTGCCGTCCTTGTTCTTCCGCTCGATCTGCGGCAGTCCCTCGACCGCCGAAACGACCGCGTTGCTGGCCGAGGAGAAGGTCGACGAGCCGATGTCGATACTGACCGTGAGCTTCTTGCCACCGGCGTCGGTGGCCTTCCCGGTGCAGTTGCCGAAGGAGGTGAGCGACGGCCGCGGGTCCTCCGGGGTGCCGAGGCCGCTGAGCGCCTCCTTACCCACCAGCGGGCACGGGTCGATCGTGCGCATCACCGCGGGGGTGACCGCCGGGTCGTTGATGTCCCCGCTCGGCACCTCACCGCCGGAACCGGCTTCGGCGGCCACGGTGGTGCGGGCGAAGTTGGACTTGCCGAGGTTCTGACCGCAGGCCGACACCGCGCCGAGCGCGGCGACCAGGGCCAGCGCGGACGCGATCCGGCGACGTCGAGCGTTGAGCAGCACGAAGTGCACGGTAGCCGGACCGCCCCGGCGCTGTCCGGACAACCCGGCTATTCGCCCTCTCCGTCCTCGGTGGACGGCGGTACGACGATCGGCCGCAGCTTCGCCCACAGCATGAAGAGCGCCGCGAACACCAGCATGCCGATGCCCGCCCACAGGTTGATGTTGACGTCGGCCGCCTTGGCCAGCTCCTCCTCGGTGGTGAAGCCGATGCCCATGATCGTGAGCACCAGCCCGTAGCCGCCGATGAGCAGCGCGATGATCAGCCGGATGTCGAAGACGCCGGCCTTCTTGGGAGCTTGGGACGCAGCCATCTCCGGCCTCCTAGAAGATGATGTTGAGCGCGATGGTCAGGATCAGCACGATGCCCGCGAGCAGGCCCGGCTTGCGGTACCAGCCCGCGTCGTCGCCGGTCTCGTCGTGCTTCAGCGACTCCTTCGGGGTGAGGGAGTAGACGAGCCCGACCAGTTGCGACTCCGGCTTCGGCGCGGTGGCCAGCGAGACCCCGACGCTGACCGCGATGTCGACGACGAACGCCGTACCGGCGGCCACGAAGCTGATGCCCTGCCCGGTGAGCCCGAGAACCCCGGCCTGCGAAAGCAGCCACACGGTGATCGCGGACGCGGTACCGGCGACGAGGCCGACCCAGCCCGCCGTCGGCGTCATCCGCTTCCAGAACATGCCGAGGATGAAGGTGGCGAACAGCGGCGCGTTGAAGAAGGAGAACAGGTCCTGCAGGTAGGTCAGGATGTTCCCGGAGTTCGACGCGATGAACGCGGTACCGACGGCCAGCACGGTGCCCGCCGCGGTGACCACGCGGCCGAGGCGGAGGTAGTAGCCGTCCGACTCGTTCTTCTTCACGTACGACTGCCAGATGTCGTAGGTGAAGACGGTGTTGAACGAACTCAGGTTCGCCGCCATCCCGGCCATGAACGACGCGAGGAGACCGGCGATCGCGACGCCGAGCATGCCGTTGGGCAGCAGGTCGCGCATCAGCAGCAGGATCGCGTTGTTCGCGGTGACGCCGCTGGGCGCGTCTCCGCCGTCGAGCAGGATCTGCTTGTCCTGGACGTACTCGGACACGGTGACCGCGGCGATCATGCCGGGGATGATCACGATGAACGGGATCAGCATCTTCGGGAAGGCGCCGATGATCGGCGTCCTCCGCGCGGCCGACATGCTCTTCGACGCCATCGCGCGCTGGACCTCGACGAAGTTCGTCGTCCAGTAACCGAACGAGAGCACGAAACCGAGACCGAAGACGAGGCCGAGGACGGAGAGGAAGCTGTTGCCGAAGCCGGTGAGGTTGTCACCGGGCCAGGAGGACAGCTGCGCCTCGCCGCCGGGGTCGGCGCTGAGCTTGTCGACCAGGCCCTGCCAGCCGCCGACCTTGACCAGGCCGACGATGGTCAGCGGCAGCAGCGCCGCGACGATCACGAAGAACTGCAGGACCTCGTTGTAGATCGCGGCGGACAGGCCGCCGAGCGCGGTGTAGGAGAGCACGACCACGGCCGCGACGATGATCGACACCCACAGCGGCCAGCCGAGCAGGAGGTTCACCACGCTGGCGAGCAGGAACAGGTTCGCGCCGGCGATGAGGATCTGCGCGCTCGCGAAGCTGATGCCGTTGACGAGGTGGGCGGGTTTGCCGAACCGGCGGAGCATGAACTCCGGGACGCTGCGGACCTTCGAGCCGTAGTAGAACGGCATCATCACGATGCCGAGGAACAGCATCGCCGGGATCGCGCCGATCCAGAAGTAGTGGACGGTCGGCAGGCCGTAGAGCACGCCGTTGGCCGACATTCCCATGATCTCGACCGCGCCGAGGTTCGCGGAGATGAAGGCGAGGCCGGTGACCCAGGCGGGCAGCGAGCGGCCGGAGAGGAAGAAGTCGAGGCTGCTCGAGACCGACCGTCGCGCCATGTACCCGATGCCGAGCACCAGCGCGAAATAGAAGGCGAGCAGGACGTAGTCGATCGGGCTTGCGTCGAGTCGCAGGTTCGCATCGGCCAGCACGTGCAACCGACCCACCTCCATAGTGAAAATGTCCACGAGAAACGCCGGTATCGCGTCAATCGCGGACCATACTGCATGGATTCAGGAACGGCAGTGCGGGTGGGTGACGACCGCCCTCAAGTGTCTGTTTCGGGGCGATTCTTGACAATTCCTGTCCTGTCTCAGGGGCGTTTCACCTTTTCCGCGTCCGCGCCCAGCGCGACATAGACGTCGATCCACTGGCGGTCGACATCGGTGACGTCGTTGCCGTCGCAGTACGGTTTGGCCCCGTTCGCGGTGTAGTAGCGAAGCAGGGCGAGGGTCTCGTCGGTGCGCCGGATCGAGTCGTCGGTGTAGCGGGTGCCTGGCGCCCGCGGCTGATGCTTCATGCAGGTCAGTTCCGCCGCGACGCCGTCGGTGGTTTCGTCGTCGAACCGGGGTCCGGTATCGGGAGCCGTCGCCGAGCACGCCACGACGACGGCGAGAAAGAGCAGCGTGCTCAGGACGGTTCCGCGCGCTCGGCGCGGAACCCGTTCGGTGGGCAGATTACGCATGGGTCGGCAGCCTTTCCGGTCGTGTTCCCGTGGTCGCGGACTCATCCGGCACCGCCGAGGTTCGCCAGCGTGGTCCGTGCGGTCCGAGCGTCGGTCAAGGAGAAGTTCGGGTTGACGCGCAAGGCTTCGGCGAGTGCCTTGACGGCTTCGGCCGGCCGTCCGAGCGCGGCGAGGATCATGCCGCGGTGGTAGGCGAACGACGCGCTGCGCCAGCCGGTGCTCGCCGCGCGGTCGGCGAAGGTCAGGGCTTCGGCGTTCCGGCCGTTGAGGTGCAATGCCCAGGCCATGGCGTCCGCGACGAACACGGGCTGCCTGCGGTCCCACTCCGCCTGCGCGAACCGGAGCGCTTGCGCGGCGTCGCCGCGGTCGGCGGCGACCAGTGACGCTTCGAGGTCGACGTTCGCCCCGGATTCGACTTCGAGGCGCCGCTGCTCCTCGAAGAGCTCGTACTGACGCGCGGCGGATTCCGGCGCCCCCGCCGACGACAGCAGCAGGGCGTACTCCCGCAGGTTTCCCACGTTCGGCTGACGGGCCACGAGATCCTGGTAGCCGGCGAGCGCTTTGGCGGTCTGTCCGCGGGCCGCCGCGACCTTGGCTTTTCCTTGCTGTAGCGAGGTTTCCAGTGGCACCGCGCGCTGGCCCGCCTCGAAGTGCGACTGCGCGGTGTCGAGGTCCCCGTTGTCGAAGGCGAGTTCGCCGAGGAGGTTGCGGCAGAACGCGACGTCACCGGGATCGACGGCGTCGGCCAGCGCGCGATCGAGCGCGTGCCGGGCGTCGTCGACGCGGCCGTGTATTTCGAACTCGTAGGCGGCGCGGGTGAACGAGGAGACGCCCGGCTTGAGGTCGAGCATCCGCTGCAACGCGGCGGTGGCCGCGGCGGTGTCCCCGAGCTGCGTGTAGGCGTCGTTGAGCACGCCGTGGATCTCGGCGTTGTCCGGAAGCGCGGCCCTGGCCTTCTCACCCCAGTCGCGAGCGCCGACGAAATCGTGCCGCGCGTTGGCGAGCGCACCCATGCCGCCCAACGCGATCCCGTTGCCGTCGGGCTGCTGTGCCAAGGACTTCCGCAACGCCTCTTCGGCTTTGGGGAAGTAGGCCGGGTCGGCTTTGGCCCGCGCCACCTCGACATAGGCGGCGCCGAGTTCGGCCCAGGTCTGGGGGTCCTGCTGATGCTTCGCGAGCTTGGCTTCCGCTGTCCGGATCGCCCGGTCGAGGGTGCTCACACCACCCTGCGGTCCTCCGACGAGGACCGGGTCCGGTGAATCGGGCGGGAGGAACGCGGCGACACCGACGGTGAGCAGACTCGTGCCGAGAACGCCCAGGAGCGCGGCCCGGCGAGAGCGCTTCCCGAAGCGGGGGCGCTGGGTACCTGTGGTGCTTTCGGGGACGTCGTGGGACATCGGGTCCGCCTTCTGGAAGAGGAGAGGGGTGGCCGCCGCCGTTTCGACGGCGGCCACCAGGGGGAGGGGAATCAGCGGACTGACGAGTTGACCGCCTTGTTGTTCGGCAGGGCGAGGTACGGGAAGACGGTGCCGAACTGGACGTCGTTGCGGTCCACCCGGTCGACGGCGGCGAGCGCCTTGACGATGCCGCTGACCGCCGCGCCTTCCAGCGCCTGGATGCTGATGTCGAGCACGTCGTCGGCCGGCCTCCGGCCGTTCGGGAACCCTTGGAGGTCGCCACCGAGGACGCCGAGCCGGTTGGGTTGCGCGGTGACGGGGGTCGACGTGTTCAGCCGCAGCTGCTCCGACGGCGCGAACCGTGCCGGGTTGACGTCGGCGTTGTCGAGCTGCGAGTTGAGATCCAGGTTGATCTGGTCACCGGATTTCGTGGTGATCCCGGTCAGGAAGATCTCCGTCAGATCGTTGCGGGGTTTGGCAGGCGCCGGCACGCCGTAGATCCGCTGGACGAGATCCGGCACCTCCGGATTGGTCACCTTGTTCACCAGCGCGGGCACCGCCCGGTCCTGCTCCGGCAGGAGCGCGTTGAACCGGTCCTTGAGCCCGGCGGGCACGACGACCTCGTTCACCAGCGGGTTGCCCAGGCGCGAAACCTGGACGTCGGCGCCGAGCGCTCGCTCCGCACCGGGGGTGCGCAGCGTGATCGACTTGCGTTCGGTGTCGCTCCAGACCCCGATCACCGGGTTCCGGGCCGGGTTGCCGGCGAGCGTCAGCGCGCTCTTGGGCAGCTGCAACGCCACGGTGTTCACGTTGTAGCCGGCCAGCGTGTCCTGCCCGACCTCGGACAGGTTCTTGCCGTAGAGCAGGTCGAAGATCCGCAGGTCCAGGAAGAACGGGTCGTCGGCCTGCCCGGCGAAGGTCTGCCCGCCGCCGGGGACCGCGGTGATCGCCTGGTTCCGGAGCACGCCGTAGTTCGGCATCGACGCCGGGCCGACGTTCGACGGCGCGACCCTCCCATTGGTGACCAGGTTCGTGGTCCGCCCGCCCCGCCAGTCGATCACCGAGAGCGTGTAGAACTGGCGGTACAGCAGGTCCTCGTCGTCCAGCGAGGTGACCGGATCGTCGTTGTACTGGTAGGTGTTGTTCCCCCGCCGGTCTTCGGTGCGGAAGGTCCAGCGGTAGGTCAGGTCCGCTTTCGCGTCGCCGTCGTTGTCGATGTTGATGTCGTGGTTGGCGTCCGTGGCCCACGGGTAGAAGTTCGGTCCCCCATTGGGTTCCTCGAACGGGTACCAGTTCGCGATCAGCGTCACGGTGTCCGGCTTGTCAGGGCTGACGAACGCGTACACGTCGGTGTTGTCCACGGCCGGGTCGCCCGAGATCAGCGGGGCTTCCCGGTGACTGGAGGCGAGTGCCGGGCCGGCGTACAGCCCGGCGACCGCGCTCGCGAGCACCGTCGCCCCGACCGCGATGACCGAGACAGCCGCTCTCCGCCGGGACCCGAGCCGACGGCGAGCGAGATGGGATGCAGCCATTTCCATTCCCTTTCTGAAAACGCGTGGCGGGCAGGCTGTTCCGGAACCGAGTCCGGAGCCAGGGCCCTCCACCGAAAGCCGATGGTGCACGCCGTCGTCAGTGGGGATGTTGTGGAAGTGTTGTGGGCACGGGAAAGGGCACGAAAAAGGGCCGCTCCCGGCGTTTCCGCCGAGAACGGCCCCTTTTCCGCGACCGGTGGGGGTTTACCGGTCCGTGGGCAGGCCTACTTCGCCGTCCTCCTTGATCAACCGGGCGAGGACGTCGTCCGGCAGGAACGTGCGATGCGGGTAGCCCGGGCCCCAGGAGTTGAGGAACGGCACGGCGCCGAGTTCGTCGGCACGCGGGTTGCCGAGGACCTCGTGCACCTCGTCGACCGTCTTCGCCCAGCGATAGGCCTGGATGCCGTTCTTCACGTCGGGCGTGTAGGCGGCCCGCTTGACGTGGTCGTCGTCGGCGTAGGTCTCCGACCACGGGACGTGCCCCAGCTCCAGCAGCACCTCGGCCGCCGCGCGGACGGACGTGCCATTGTTGTCACCGGGATTGGTCTCGTCCCACTCGTCGCGCAGCTTCGACTGGTCCCACAGCCATCGCGCGGCGTAGAGATCGCCGTTGAACAACGTCATGCAGCGCGACCAGCCGAAGCCGACGCAAGCGCCCTCGCTGCCCTGGTCGTAGAAGGCGTATTGCTTGTCGCCGTCGGTCGATTCACCGGGTTCGAGGCAGACGCAGTGGCCGCCGCGGATCCGGGTGAGCGTTTTCGCGCCGCCCTTCGCGACGAAGAACTCGCCGGACTTCTCGTCCTTCTCCGGTACGTCGAATTCCTTGTACCAGTTGACACCGATGACCACCGGCGACCGGGTCGGCCGGTCCTGGGTGGCCAGCGCGGTCAGCGGATAGCGCTCGACGTGGCGCCAGTCGTCCGGGACGAACCGGCCGAGGCGGCCGTCCGCGGGGTCACTGCCGATCGGGCGATAACGCATGGGATCCTCCTATCCCTCGTCCCACCGGAATACCGCCGGCGAGTTCACTGCGGCACAATCTTTTCCAGGAACCGCCGTGCGGCCTCCCGCCCGTTTTCGAAGAGGCGCTTCTTCTCCTCTTCGCCGAGCCCGAAGTCGACGGCGGAAACCCCGGTCGTGTCGACGTACACCGTCCGCCGGTTCACACCCTCCTCGTGCAACCGGTAACGATTCCAGTCCGAAAGCAGGGTTTCGAGCGAACCGATGGCGATCCGCAACGCGCTCTTCACCGGTTTGTCCCTGCCGCCGGCCGGTTCGCCGGAAAGCTTCACCCCCCAGGTCGGCCAGCGCGGCTCCTTCTTGTCGGTCCGGTCGAAGACGGTGATGGGGAAGTTCGACAGCAGTCCGCCGTCGACCCAGGTGACCGTGCCCTCGGGGCGGACATCGAACTGCACCGGCCGGAAATAGAACGGGATGGACATCGACGCGCGGACCGCGTCGACGATCTTCTCTTCCCCGGGGTCGCGTCCGTACTGGGAATAATCCCAAGGAAGCCGGACCAGGACGCGGCGGGTCAGGTCGCTGACGTGGACGACGAGGGAATACCGTTGGTATGGAGCCAAAGTACTTTCGGGATCGTCGATGGCGAGATCGGCGAAAGTGTGCACGTCGACCTCGTCCAGCAACGGCGTGAGCCATTCGGCGAGATAGTCGCCGGTGTGCATTCCGTCGTGCAGGAGCAGGTCGACGCCATCGCCGACCGGCCCGGTGATCCGGTCGAGCAGGGACCGATCCTGGAACCGGCGGCAGTCCATGTCGTTCATCACCGCTTCCAGGCCGCCGAGGTCCTTCCCGGCTTTCTGATAAGCGGCGACCAGCGTCGCGACGATCGCACCCGCGCTCGTCCCGGCGATCCGCGGGAACGAATAGCCGGCGTCGTGCAACTCCAGCACGGCTCCCAGCAACCCGATACCTTTGACGCCGCCGCCTTCCAGCACCAGATCCACGCGCTTCGAAGAATCAGCCATGGCACATCACCCCTGGACCCGCGACCGCCGTATGTCGGCGATACCCCTCGCGGAAATCGAGTGTGACACAGCGCGAGACCGGCCAATCCGGCGTTCACCCGAATGGCCCGGAAACAGCTGGTTCTTTTGCGGGAAGAGTCGAGTTCGTTAATTTCCCGCCGCCCTTTGGGGCATTCTGTGGTGCGAGAAAGAATTCAGATACAAAACCGAGGACTCGATTGGATATCGGCTGTTCACCGGAGAAGGGCCGTCGCGAGTCGGCACCTACGCCGCTTCTCTCGAGGACGCGGAGAGCCGCGGTACGTCTAGGGCGACGAGGCTCGAGGTGCCGCGAAAGCCACTTTCGGGACGTCTGATGTCTCGAAAGTGGCTTTCGCGACGCCCGGAGCGGCGGCGGGGTGGTCCGGCGCGGATCCGCGGCGGTGTGTTGTGAAAGCCACTCTCGCAACGTCCAAGGTTGTGAAAGTGGCTTTCACAACCTCCCGAAGGAGCGGGTCCGAACAGGCGTCGACTGGAGACCCAGTGCGACCACCGCATCCAGAGGACTACTCGCGACAAGATCCGCTCAGAACAGGCGGAACTCGTCCGACTCGATGCCGCGCAGCGCGTCGTAGTCCAGCGTGAGGCACCGGATACCCCGGTCCTCGGCCAGCACCCGCGCCTGCGGCTTGATGATCTGCGCCGCGAAGACGCCCTGCACCGGCGCCAGCAGCGGGTCGCGGTTGAGCAGTTCGAGGTACCGCGTCAGCTGCTCGACGCCGTCGATCTCGCCGCGCCGCTTGATCTCGACGGCGACGCTGGCGCCGTCCGCGTCGCGGGCCATGATGTCGACCGGTCCGATCGCGGTCGGGAACTCCCGCCGCACCAGGGTGTAGCCGTCACCGAGGGTCTTGATGTGCTCGGCGAGCAGTTCCTGCAGGTGCGCCTCGACGCCGTCCTTCTGCAGTCCCGGCTCCGCGCCGAGTTCCTGGGCGTGGTCGTGGAAGATCTCGTCGATCGTGATGACGAGCTTCTCCCCTTGCTTGTTCTCGACGATCCACAGTTTGCCGTCCTCGATCAGCCAGCACGGCGGGCTCATCCAGTTCAGCGGCTTGTAGGCGCGGTCGTCCGAGTGCACGGACACCGAGCCGTCGGCCTTCACGAGCAACAGCCGGGTGGCCATCGGCAGATGGGCGGTCAGACGGCCGGCGTAGTCGACCTGGCAGCGAGCGATCACTAGGCGCACCACGCGAGGGTAGGACAAGCATGGCGATACTGTGCGCATGGACCCCGTTCAGCGTGTCAGCTCCCGTGAGGTGTACCGGAACAACTGGATGACCGTGCGCGAGGACGTCGTCCGGCGGCTCGATGGTTCCGAAGGGATCTACGCGGTCGTCGACAAACCCACGTGCGCCATCGTCATCCCGTTCGACGGCGCCCGGTTTCACCTGGTCGAGCAGTTCCGCTACCCGCTCGGGCTGCGGCGCTGGGAATTCCCCATGGGCACCGCCCCCGATCTCGCCGACCTCCCGGCGCCCGAACTCGCCGCCCGCGAACTGCGCGAAGAGACCGGGCTGATCGCGGGCGCGATGACCGACCTCGGCGTGACCGACGTCGCCGCCGGCCTGTCGAGCCAGCGCGGGCGCGTGTTCCTGGCCACCGACCTCACGCCGGGTGACGCCCAGCGCGAGGTCGAGGAGCAGGACATGCGGACGGCGTGGATCGGGCGCGACGAATTCGAGAAGATGATCGCCTCGGGTGACATCACCGACGCGCAGACGCTGGCCGCCTACACACTGCTGCTCATGCGGGAACGCCGCTGACCCGCCACCCGCGCGCGCAATGAAGGACGCGAAAGAATAGAAAAATTTTATGTCATCGCACGACCGATGGGGCCGCCCCCGGGGGGGCGGGGCCCACCCGGGAGGCGGGCACCCG
>NZ_JBHXJK010000018.1:0-9382 GCF_042723255.1 Amycolatopsis thailandensis | reverse complement strand
GTCCCCCGGGCTCCCGCCCCACGCCCTGCTCCTTATTCCCGACTCTTTATTTAAATATTTTACTACCCCCCCCCCTATGGGCGCCCGCGCCAAGGGGTCAGTCGGGCCAAACGGGAGAGCGCTTCTCCAGGAAAGCGGCCATCCCCTCACGGGCCCCGGGCAGCTGCGACGCCGAAGCCATCACCTCCAGCGCCAGCGCGTAGGCGTCGGCTTCGGGCCGGTCCAGCTGCGCGTAGAGGGTCTGCTTCCCCATCGCCTTGCTCGCCCGGCTCCCGCGGGTCGCGCGCCCCAGCAGCGACGCGACGGCCTCGTCCAGCGAATCGTCCGGGACCACGCGGTTCACCAGGCCCCAGTCCAGCGCGGTCGCGGCGTCGACGACGTCGCCGGTGAGCGCCAGTTCCATCAGCCGTTTCCGCCCGATCGAGCGGGCCACCGGCACCGCGGGCGTGTGGCAGAACCAGCCGCCCTTGCCACCGGGCAAGGCGAATCCGGCGGACTCCGCGGCGACGGCGAGATCGCACGAGGCCACCAGCTGGCAGCCCGCCGCGGTCGCGAGCCCGTGCACCCGCGCGACGACGACCTGCGGCACCGACTGCATCGTGCCCATCAGGTCCGTGCACAGCCGCAGCAGCTCGCGGACGGCCATCAGGTCGCGCGCGGCGACGTCGCCGAAGTCGTGTCCCGCCGAGAACACCGGTCCGGCGCCCGCGAGGACGATCCCGGTGGCGTCGGTCTCCCCCGCCTCGCGGAACGCCGCGAGCAGCTCGGCGAGGTGGTCCGCCGACAGCGAGTTCCGCCGCGCGGCGCGGTTCATGGTGATGGTGACGGTGTCGCCGTCCCGCTTCACGAGGATGTGCTCGTACTCGGCCATGCTTCGACGGTAACCGACCGGAACGTCCGGCGATACGAATCCGGCCCGACGCCGACGTCCGCGCGGAGCCGTCGACGCAGGTTGGCGGCGGTGCCGAGCCCGGAGCGCTGCGCGACCCGCTCGACCGGGAGCTCGGTCGTCTCCAGCAGCCGTCGCGCGAGCCGCACCCGCTGCGCGCGCAGCCAGCGCCCGGGCGTCACCCCGGTGGCCGCCGCGAACTCGCGGTGGAAGGTCCGCTCGCTCAGCCCCGCGTGACCGACCAGGTCGTCGACGCCGATGTCGTCGGCGATCCGCTCCAGCGCCCAGTCCATTGTGGACGAAACACTCGGCCGTGACGGCTTGGGCGGCAACGGATTGTCGACATACTGCCGCTGGCCGCCCTCCCGCGCGGGCGGCATCACGAGCCGGCGGGCGAGCGCGGCCGCGACCTCGGCGCCGTGATCGCGCCGCACCAGGTGCAGGCAGAGGTCCAGCCCGCCGACCACACCGGCGGACGTCAGCACGTCACCCTCGTCGGTGAACAGGACGTCCCGCTGGACGACGGCGTCGCGAGCGGCGGTTTCGAGGTCGTCCAGCAGCCGCCAGTGCGTGGTGACGGACCGGCCGTCGAGGAGCCCGGCCGCGGCGAGGGTGAAGGCCCCGGAGCACAGCGACGCCACGGTGATCCCGGCCCGGTGCGCCTTGCGCAACGCGGCGACGGCGGCCGCGGGCACCTCGGCGTGCGGATCGACCCGGCCGGGCACGAGGACGAGATCGCAGCCGTCCAGTCCGGTCAGCCCGTGGGTCGCCTCGACCTGGCCGAACGGGTGGATGGCGACCCGGCCGCGGCCGGGAGCGCAGAGCCGGACCTCGAACGGGCCGATGCCGCTGTCGGTCCGGTCCACACCCCAGACCTCCCCGATCACGCCCAGGTCGAAGGACCGGCTGCCCGGCAGGAGGAGCACACCCACGGTTCGCATGGCAGGAAAGTACCGCATCGCGCGTCTTCTGCCACTCCCTCGCGGGTCGCCGGAAGAACGAAACTCGAACCCATGACCACAGAAACCAAGGCCCTGCTCGTGATCGACGCCCAGCGCGGCTTCGACAAGCCCGTCTGGGGCCCGCGCAACAACCCCGGCGCGGAGGCCAACATCAAGGCGCTCGCCGACGCCTGGCAAGAGCGCGGGCTGCCGATCGTGCTGGTGCACCACGACTCCGTGAAGCCCGGCTCGTCGCTGCGCCCCGGTCAGGAGGGCAACCACTTCAAGCCCGAACTCGACGGCGTGCGCGCGGATCTGGTGTTCGGCAAGAAGGTCAACTCGGCCTTCCACGGCGACGTCGATCTCGATGGCTGGCTGAAGACCCGCGGCATCACCTCGTTCGTGCTCGCCGGCATCCAGACGAACTTCTGCTGCGAGACCACCGCGCGTGTCGGCGGGAACCTCGGCTACGACGTGACCTTCGCGCTCGACGCCACGTTCACCTTCGACCTCGCCGGGCCGGACGGGAGTGTGCTCACCGCCGACGAGCTGTCGAAGGCGACCGCGACGAACCTGCACGGCGGCGGGTTCGCCACGGTCACCTCGACGAAGGAGATCTTGAAGGCCTCGTGAGTGGTTTTGTCGGGTCTAAACGGGAGAACCACTCAACAGGCCCCGCCTCTCCGGGCCGGTCGATTTCGGCCGTCAGGAACCGAGCGCTTCCGGTGATTTGCCGGCCCCGGTGGGGGTTTCGGCGTTTTCCACCCGTCCTAACCACTCACGAGGCCCGGCATCTCAGGCCCGGTCTATGACGGCCTTCAGGAACCGCCGCGTCCGGTCGTGTTCAGGATCGTTGAACAGCTTCTCCGGCGCGGCGTCCTCCAGCACCCGCCCCTCGTCGAACATCATCACCCGGTCCGAGACATCCCGCGCGAACTGCATTTCGTGCGTGACACAGAGAATCGTGATGTCGGTGGACGTCGCGATCTCACGCAGCACGCGCAGGACGTCGGCGACCAACTCCGGGTCGAGCGCCGAAGTCACCTCGTCCAGCAGCAGCACGTCCGGCCGCATCGCGAGCGCGCGGGCGATCGCGACGCGCTGCTGCTGGCCGCCGGAAAGCTTCGTGGGGTGCGCGTCCTTCTTGTCCGCGAGCCCCACCATTTCCAGCAGTTCGACGGCCCGCGCCTCGGCCTCGTCCCGGGGGACGCCGAGCGCGTGGACCGGCGCCTCGGTGATGTTGCGCAGCACGTTCATGTTGGGGAACAGGTTGAACTGCTGGAACACCATGCCGATCCGCTTGCGAACTTCCCGCAGGTACTTCTCGTCCGCGGGCACCAATTTCTCGCCGCGCTTCATGTGACTCAAATGGTCGCCGCAGACCTCGATGGTGCCGCCGTCGACCTTCTCCAAGGTCATCAGCAGCCGCAGGATCGTCGTCTTCCCGGACCCGCTCGGGCCGATCAGCGAGACGAATTCCCCTGGCGCGACGGTGAAATCGAGGTCCCGCAGCACCACGTGGTCGCCATAGGACTTGACCACCTGCGAGAACCGGATCATCGGGGAATCAACTGTGGGCGGCACGTCGCTCCAACCTTCTCACCAGAATCGAAGCCGGCAGGCTCACCAGCAGGAACAGCACCCCGGCCAGGGTGTACGGCTCGGTGACGCGGAACGTGTCGGCACCGACCTCCTTCGCCCTCGCCAGCACGTCGACGACGCCGATCGCCAGCAGCAGCGGGGTTTCCTTGAACATCGAGATCGTGTAGTTGCCGAGCGCGGGGAGCACCCTCGGCACCGCTTGCGGCAGCACCACCGCGGTCCACACCCGCGACCTCGGCAGGTTCAACGCGGTAGCGGCCTCCCACTGTCCTTTCGGGACCGCTTCGATCCCGGCCCGGTAGACCTCGGCCGCGTAGGTCGCGTAATGCACGCCGAGCGCGATGACGCCGGTGGCGAACGGGGACAAGGTCATCCCGCCCACCGGCTGGATCACGTAGTAGAGGACGAACACCTGGATCAGCAACGGCGTGCTGCGGACGAACTCGATGAACAGCAGGACCGCCTGGGACAGCACGGGAATCCCCGCCCGGCGGATCAGCGCGAACACCAGTCCGAACGCGTACGCGACCACCGAGGCCAGCAAGGTGATCTCGACGGTGACGAGAAGCCCCTCCAGCAGCAAGGGAACCGAATTCGCGGCGGCTTCCCAGCTCCAGTCCATCAGACACCTCCCGCGGTGGCGGTCATCTTCGCCGGCGCCCGGCCGAGACGTCGTGCCGCGAACCGTTCCAGCAGCCGCATCCCGCTGGTGATCAGCAAGGCGAGCAGGAGATAGAGCACGAGTTCGGTGCCGTAGATCCAGCCGAGTTCGGCGCCGAACACCGGCCGCAGCAGTTCACCCTGGCGCGCCATCTCCGGTACGGCGATGAACGACAACAGGGCGGTGCTCTTCAGCAGCTGGATGAAGAGATTGTTGAACGGTGGCAGCATTTCCGCGAACGCCTGCGGCAGGATCACCCGCCGCATCCGCTGCGCGGGTGTCAGGTTGAGGGCGACGGCGCCTTCGAACTGCGCCCGTGGCACGGAGTTCACCGCGCCGCGGACGATCTCGGCACCGTAGGCCCCGTGGTTGAGCCCCAGCACCAGGATCCCGGCGAACATCGGTACGAGCTGGAACCCGACCAGCACCGGAAGGACGAAGTAGAGCCAGAACAACTGGACGACTTCCGAGGTTCCCCGGAAGATCTCGACGTAGACGCGGGAGATCCCGCGCACCACCCGGGACGGCGATCTCAGCGCGAGCCCGGCCGACAGGGAGAGCGCCACGGTGAGCGCGATCCCGCCGAGCGCGGCGGTGACGGTCGCTGTCAGTCCACTGAGGACGGTCGTGATGATGTGCGACACCGACGACGACATGAGGCCGGCCCCGTCACACCGCGCAGAGTTTCTCGGTGGTCACGTCGGCCTTCGGCAGGTTGTCCGCCGAGAACCCGAACGGCGTCACGATCTTGGTCCATTCGCCGCTGTCGTGCAGTTTCTTGAGTTCGGCGTTGAAAGCCTCGCGCAACGGGTTGTCGTCCTTGCGGAAGACGAACGCGCCGGCGGAGACGACCGGCTTGCCGTCCTTCATCGGATCGAAACCCGGGGTCACCTCCGCCGCGGCGCCAGGGCTCTTCGCCAGGACGTCCTTGAGAGAGATGTCGGTGAGCGCGGCGCAGTAGACCCGGCCGTCGGTGACCGCGCGGAGCATGTTGTCCTGCGAATCGAGGGTGACGATCTGGTCCTCGGCGACCCCGGAATCGGTGGCGTACCCCTTTTCCACCGCCGCCGAGAGCACGGCGACCTTGACCTTCTTGGCCGCGATGTCCTCAAACTTCCGCACCTGCTGCGGATTTCCCTTGGGTACCAGCAAAGCCGTCAGCGCCGAGTAGTCGGGGATCGAGAAGGCGGCCGCGTCGCACCGCTCCTTCTTGATGTTCATCCCGGCCGCGACGATGTCGTACTTCCTGGCGTTGAGCGCGGGAATCAGCTGGTCGAAGGAGACCGCCTCGGCTTCCACGTTGTCGATGCCCATGGCTTTGAAGACGGCACGGGCGACTTCCGGCGCTTCGCCGGTGACCTTGCCGCTCTGGTCCGTGAATCCGTAAGGTGCTTCGTTCGCGATACCGATCTTGATCTTCTTCGCGTCCTTGGCCGCTTGGAGTGCGTCCCCGGAGGACGTCGATGTGCACGCGGACAACAGAACCGGACCGCCGATCGTCACCGCCCCCAGAACCGCGGACCGCCGGAAGAATTCCCGCCTCGACCACTCGCCGTGCGCCATAGCGGCACCTCTTTTCGATTAATCGGTTTAATCGAAACGTAGGTGGGTACCTTTGCGCGGGCAGTGTGAGCGGGTGACGAACCACCCGCCGTTACGGTACCGAGATTTACAGTGACTTTATGTGCTCAGACCGTGGCGCTCCCGTACCAATCCGACAATTCCGTCCATGATGTCGGTGAGTTCGTAGTCCTTCGGCGTGAACACCTTCGCGATTCCCCGCTCCAGCAAGAGCTTCTCGTCATCGGGCGGGATGATGCCGCCGACGATGACCGGGATGTCACCCGCGCCCGCGTGCCGCAGCCCGTCCACGACCTGCGGCACGACTTCGAGATGCGAACCCGAGAGCACCGAAAGCCCGACGACGTGCACGCCCTCCTGGACCGCGGCCGCGACGATCTGCTCCGGGGTGAGCCGGATGCCCTGGTACACCACCTCGAAACCGACGTCGCGCGCCCGCACCGCCACCTGTTCGGCGCCGTTGGAATGCCCGTCGAGACCGGGTTTGCCGACCAGGATCCGCAGCCGTTCGCCGATCTCGGTGCTCGTCGCCTTGACTCGGTCGCGGACGCGGCGGATCTCTTCGTTGCCCTCGCCCGCGGCCGCCGAAGCGGAAACCCCGGTGGGAGCACGGTATTCGCCGAACACGTCGCGCAGCGCACCCGACCATTCACCGGTGGTGACCCCGGCGCGGGCGCAGTCGATCGTGGCCTCGAACAGGTTCTCTTGCGTCTTCGCGACGGTCTTCAGCTTCTCCAGCGCGGACTCGGCGGCCGCGTTGTCGCGGTGCGACCGCCATTCTTCGATCGCGGTGACGGCCTGCTTCTCGACGGCGGGGTCGATCGTTTCGATCGCCTTGGCGCCTTCGGCCTGGAGCGGGGAAGGCTCGGTGGTCTCGAACTTGTTGACCCCGACCAGGACGCGCTCGCCGTTTTCCATACCGCGCCGGAGTTCCGCGAGCGAGGCGACGAGCTGCGACTTCATGTAGCCGCTTTCGACGGCCGTGACCGCGCCGCCGAGATCCTGCACCCGCGCGATCTCCTCACGCGCGCCTGCCATGATCTCGTCGACTTTGGCCTGGATGACGTGCGAGCCGTCGAAGATGTCCTCGTACTCCAGCAGGTCGGTCTCGAAAGCCAGCACCTGCTGCATCCGCAGCGCCCACTGCTGATCCCACGGCCGGGGCAGGCCGAGCGCCTCGTTCCAGGCGGGCAGCTGGATCGCGCGCGCCCTGGCGCCACGGGAAAGCGAGACCGCGAGCATCTCCAGCACGATGCGCTGGACGTTGTTCTCCGGCTGTGCCTCGGTCAGGCCCAGCGAGTTGACCTGGACGCCGTAACGCAGCCGCCGCGCCTTGGGATCCGTTACGCCGTAACGATCCCGGGTGATCTCGTCCCAGAGCGCAGTGAAGGCGCGCATCTTGGACATCTCTTCGACGAACCGCACCCCGGCGTTGACGAAGAACGAGATCCGCGCGACCACCTTGGCCATGTCGTCGGGCTCGACCTGTCCGGAATCCCGGACCGCGTCGAGGACGGCGATGGCGGTGCACAACGCGTACGCGACCTCCTGCGTCGGCGTCGCGCCCGCCTCTTGGAGGTGGTAACTGCAGATGTTGATCGGGTTCCACTTGGGCACGTGGTGCACGGTCCACGCGATCATGTCGGTGATCAGGCGGAGACTCGGGCCCGGCGGGAAGATGTACGTGCCCCGGGAAAGGTATTCCTTGATGATGTCGTTCTGCGTGGTGCCGGTGAGCTTGGCAAGCACCTCGTCCACGTCGCGGCCCTCGGCCTCGGCCTGCTCGCGCGCCACGGAGACGTAGAGCGCCAGCAGCCACATGGCGGGCGCGTTGATCGTCATCGACGTGTTGGCCTCGGCGAGCGGGATACCGTCGAAGAGCCGCCGCATGTCGCCGATGTGCGAGACCGGGACGCCGACCTTGCCGACCTCACCCTTGGACAGCTGGTGGTCCGGGTCGTAACCGGTCTGCGTCGGCAGGTCGAAGGCGACGGAGAGGCCTGTCTGCCCCTTGGCGAGGTTGCGCCGGTACAGCTCGTTGGACGCGGCTGCGGACGAGTGACCCGCGTAGGTCCGCATCACCCAGGGGCGGTCCCGTTCACGGTCCGTGGGATAGGGCACGGTACACCTCCGGCGCTGGACGACCGCCTGAGTGTACCGGCCGGTAACATCGTCCGCGTAGTTGAATCAGACACAGTCGGGTCATTCTCCGACGGCCTGGACCTCCGGGGGCTGCTGGCGCTGTCGTGCCTCGTCGACGGCTTTCGCGAGCTTTTCCCGCACCTTCGCGACCTCACTGACACCCACGAGGATGACCGGCGGCTTGCGGTCCTTCCCGGAGCCCGCGCCGAAGTTCGCCGACGCCCACGCCAGCACGCCGAGCCTGCCGAACGTGATCGTCCCGGTCTTGCCGGGGCCGGGGGTGACGACGGGATCCGCGAGCCCGGCCAGCTCGGTGGCGTCTTCCTTGCGACGGATCAGCGAACTGGTCGCGATGACCCGGCCGTCCGTCACCGCGTAGGTGGTCGAGGCGAGCCTGAGGTAGCGGATCAGCGGCCTGCCGACGAGATGGAACACGCCCGCGGCGGTGAGCACGGCCCACGCGACCCTGTGGAACGCCGTGTCGTGGTTGGCGGAGAAGAAAAGCGTGACCCCGCCGAGCAGGAGGAGGCCCACGGGGACGTTGAAGTAGTCGCCGGGATTGAAGAGGGGCCTGCGCACCGGGTGCCCGGCCCAGATGACCCGTTCGCCTGGAAGGAGGTCGATCCGCCCCTCATGCATGGCACCGCACATTACCCGCCGTTCCCGGGTGGGGGCAGCGTCCGATCGTCGGTCACGATGCCGGGCCCGCCGGTGCGCGGATGGCGCTTTCGCGTGTTCAGCGGGACGAGCGTGACGTCTACCCCGTCACGCGTGTCGTCCATCGGATCACGTGTGTCGTCCGTCGGATCACGCGAAACCACCAGCTCGTCCGGGGACTGTGACCGAAATCCGCGAGACTCGCCCGCACCCCGGCGGCTAGCGTGGGTGACCGTGACGTGGAGTTCGTACAGCAGCTATCTGGTCATCGTCGTCCTGATCGTCCTCGCGCCGGGACCGGACACGATGGTGATGCTCAAGAACTCGCTGTCCGGCGGCACTCGGGGCGGATTCCTGACCACGGCCGGGATCTTCGTGGCCAACTCGGTCCAGGGCACCGCCGCCGCGCTCGGCCTCGGCGTCGTCATCGCGCAGTCGCAGCCGGTGTTCGTGACGCTCAAGTGGGTCGGCGCCGCCTACCTGGTCTTCCTCGGTTTCCAGGCGCTGCGCGGCGCGTGGCGGGGCGACTACTCCGGCGTCGCGGCGGTGAAGCAGCAGCGGACGAGCGGGTTCCGCCGCTTCCGTGAAGGCTTCCTCTCCAACATCACCAATCCGAAGGTCCTCGTGCTGTACCTGTCGGTGCTGCCGCAGTTCCTCGACCCGGTGACGACGTCGGCGTGGCACGCGCTGCTGCTCGCGTACACCGTGGCGGTGCTGGGCGCGATCTGGCTGCTGACGCTGCTGTTCTTCGTGCACCGCGTACGGACCTGGCTGGAACGCCGCCAGGTGCGGCGGGCGCTCGACGGCGTCACCGGAACCGCGCTGGTCGGCTTCGGCGCCGCCCTCGTTCTCGAAAGCTAGGCACGGTCCTCACTCACCCGAAGTACATGAAGGCCCCCTTCCTTGCGC